>JAUIEE010000099.1 GCA_030428965.1 bacterium
CAGGGCGACCGAGGGGGACGGCTCGTCCAGGAGCTGGACCAGGGTCCGCGCCCGCTCGCGCCGGGAGGCGCGGGAGAGAGTCCTCGAACCCTCGGCGCGTCCCGGCGCGAGGGCCGTTTCGGGCGTGAGGGGCGCTCGGGGCGTCGGAAGGGACGTGCGAGATCGCCCGTTTTCGGGGTCGCGTCCGGAGTCCACGTTGCGAAGGGAGGGAAGGTGGTTGGGCCCGTGGGAGTCACGGGCACAGACGAGGGTGGATCATACACTTCCCTGGCCCTCCAGGAAGGGCCGCAGGGTCCGCATGTCTTGCCAGCGCTTGCGGCGATCCCTATCCTATTCGCCCCTCCAAGGCCCTATGGGGCCCCCTGGAGCGCTGAAACGGCCTCGGATCGTCTCCTTTGCGCGGGCCCTCGCGCGCGATCCAGCCCGCCCGAATCCTCTTCCGCACCAGGAGGTCCCGCTCCCATGTCGACCGCGCCCCGCAGGGTCGTCGTCACCCACGCCTTGCGTACTCCGATCGGGAAATACCTGGGTTCCTTCGCCGACCTCTCGGCGGCGGATCTCGGCGCTTCCGTCGTTGGAGCGCTCCTGAAGCGGGCCGAGGTCGATCCTGCCCAGGTCGGGGAGCTCATCTTCGGCAACGGTCGTCAAGCCGGAGGCGGGCCCAACGTCGCCCGTCAGGTGAGCATCCGGGCCGGGATCCCCGAGACCTCACCGGCCTGGACGGTCAACATGGCCTGTGCCTCGGGCCTCAAGTGCATCGCCCTGGCCGCGGACTCGATCCGCGCCGGCCAGAACGACATGGTCGTCGCCGGGGGTACCGAGAGCATGAGCGGCCTGCCCTACTTCCTGCCGCGCATGCGCCGGGGCTATCGCCTCGGACACGACAAGGTCGTCGACGCGATGTACCAGGACGGCTTCCTGTGCCCGATGTCCGGCATGCTGATGGGGGAGACGGCCGAGAAGCTCGCCCGCGAGATGGACATTCCCCGGGGAGAGCAGGACGAGTTCGCCCTGGGAAGCCAGCGCAAGGCCGCCGAGGCCGTCCAGGCCGGCCGCTTCGAAGCCGAGATCGCTCCGGTGACGGTGACGACCCGCCAGGGCGAGACGGAGGTCTCCGCAGACGAGCACCTGCGCCCCGATGCTCGCATCGAGGGGCTGGCCAAGCTGCGCCCGGTCTTCGATCCGAAGGCCGGCACGGTCACGGCCGGCAACTCCTCGGGGATCACCGACGGAGCGGCGGCGCTCTTGCTGTGCTCCCTCGACAAGGCCCAGGAGCTCGGGCTGGAGCCCCTGGCCGAGGTCGGGGCCCACGCCCAGGCCGGGGTCGACCCCTCCGTCATGGGGCTCGGCCCTGTCCCCGCCTGCGAGCGGCTGCGAGGGCTCAACGGGCTCTCGATGGACAGCTACGACCTGATCGAGCTGAACGAGGCCTTCGCAGCCCAGGTGCTGGCCTGTGACCGCAAGCTCTCGATGCCGCTCGAGCGACTCAACGTCAACGGAGGAGCGATCGCCTTGGGCCACCCGATCGGCGCGACCGGTGCCCGCATCGTCGTGACGCTCCTGCACGAGATGGCCCGTCGTGAGGCCCGCCATGGACTGGCGACCCTGTGCGTCTCCGGGGGCATGGGCTTCGCCTCCCACTTCCAACGAATCGATCTCTGACCGCACTCTCCTAGAGGAAGAACCATGACCACCAAGAAGGTAGGCGTTATCGGCTGCGGCCTGATGGGGCACGGCATCGTTCAAATCGCCGCCCAGGCGGGCTTCGAAGTCACCGTCGTGGAAACCGAACAGGCTTTTCTCGACCGGGGCATCGCCCGCATCGAAAAGAGCGTTCAAAAGCTCGCCCAGAAGGCCGTGGAGAAGGGCAAGAAGGACGCCGACAGCGCCAAGAAGGACGCGCAGGCGACCCTGGCACGGGTGCACGGCTCGCTCGAGTTCGAAGCCCTGAAGGACTGCGACCTCGTGATCGAAGCCATCATCGAGGACCTGCCCCTCAAGAAGGACCTGTTCCAAACCCTGGGGCGCGTCTGCAAGCCCGAGGCCATCCTGGCTTCCAACACCTCGTCCTTTCCGATCACGGAGATGGCCGAGGCCTCCGGTCGACCCGAGCGCGTCGTCGGCCTGCACTTCTTCAATCCGGTCCAGCTGATGCGGCTGGTCGAGGTCGTGCGCACCGATCGGACCGACGAGGACGTCTTCGCGGCGGCCAGGTCCTTCGGCGAGGCTGTCGGTAAGACTCCGGTTTCCTGCAAGGATACGCCGGGTTTTGTGGTGAACCGGCTGCTCGTGCCCTACATGACCCAGGCGCTCCTGATGCTCGAGCGTGGGGACGCGTCGAAGGAAGACATCGACGCCGCCATGCGCCTGGGCTGCGGCCACCCGATGGGACCGCTCACCCTGACCGACTACGTGGGGCTCGATACGACGCTCTACATTCTCGAGGGTTGGTGCGAGCGCTATCCGAACGAACCGGCCTTCGAGATCCCCGCGTCCCTCAAGCGCATGGTCGCCGAGGGCAAGCTCGGTCGAAAGTCCGGAGAAGGCTTCTACAAGTGGGACGGAGACAAGATCGTCGGATGAACAAACTGCTTTTCGTAGCCGGGTTGGCGTCGCTCGTCACTCTGCTCTCGGCTTCCCCCGAGGCGGGGGAGCTGGAGGTGGAGTGGAACGCCCCCGAGGTCTTCGTCGAGGGGCTGCCCTACCGCGTGCACGTGGACATCCTGGCACCGGCGGACGGCGCCTCTCTGCGGGGTTGGATGCTGACGGCCGCGGCTTTCCAGGTGAATGGCAAGCCTGTCTACGAGCGAGTTCCCGGCACCGGGATCGAGTTGGTTCCGAACTCGAGGATCAGCCTGGAGTTCGATCTCGCCCCGCAACTGAGAGTGGAGGGCAGCTTCAAGCTGGGCTTCGGTTCTTCCCAGGAAATGGACGTCACCGCCTATCGCCGGGCTCCGGAGTCCACCAACTTCATGGAAGTGCCGGACGCAGAGCTGGGCAGGTATCGGGTCGTCCTGGACACCAACCGAGGCATGATGCTGGCCGAGTTCTGGCCCGACGTGGCGCCCAACCACGTGCGCAACTTCCTCGATCTTTCCCACACGGGCTTCTACGACGGGATCCTGTTCCACCGCGTGATCCCGGGCTTCATGATTCAGGGGGGCGACCCCTACACGAAGAACCCCGACAAGGAGCCCCGCTCCTGGGGAACCGGCAGCGGCCCGCGCACGCTCGAAGCGGAGTTCAACGATCGTGCCCACGTCCGCGGAGTGCTCTCGATGGCTCGCCTCGCCGATCCTCACTCGGCGACCAGCCAGTTCTTCGTCGTGCACGACGTGGCGCCGCACCTGGACAACGAGTACACCGCCTTTGGAAAGCTGATCAGCGGCTTCGATGCCCTGGACAAGATCGCCAACTGCAAAAAGGTCCCGCGCACCGACCGTCCCGCCGAGAAACAGCGCATCGATCGCGCGGCCGTCGTCGTGCCCTTCCAAGAATAAAGCCATGGCCTACAAGAACCTCCTGCTCGAAAGCGCGGACGGCGTCGCGACCATCACGATCAACCGTGAGAAGGTCCTCAACGCCCTCAACGACGAGACCCTGACCGACCTCTCGAACGCCTTCGACGAGTGTCGTGAGGATGCAGACGTGCGGGTCGTCATCCTCACCGGTGCGGGGGAGAAGTCCTTCGTCGCCGGTGCCGACATCCGCGAACTGGCCAAGATGAACCCCCTCTCGGCCAAGGACCTGGCCTACCGAGGTCAGCAGGTGCTCGCCAAGGTGGAGCACATGGGCAAGCCGACCGTGGCCATGATCAACGGATTCGCCCTGGGCGGCGGGCTGGAGCTCGCTCTCGCCTGCAACCTGCGCACGGCTGCGACCACCGCTCGCATGGGCTTGCCGGAGGTCAGCCTGGGCATCATCCCCGGCTACGGCGGCACCCAGCGCCTGACCCGCGTGGCCGGTCCCGGAGTGGCCCGGGAGTGGATCCTGACCGGCGACATGTTTACGGCGGAAGAAGCCCACCGCGTGGGCGTCGTCAATCGCATCTTCCCTCCCGAGGAGCTCCTCGCCGGTACGATGAAGATGGTGGAGAGCATTCTCAGCCGCGGCCCGATCGCGGTGCGCTTCGCGATCGAAGCCATCAGCCGCGGCTCCAACATGCCCCAGCGCGAGGGGGAGATCCTCGAGAGCGACCTCTTCGGTCTGGCCGCGTCCACCGAGGACATGCACGAAGGCATGGGTGCGTTCATCGAGAAGCGTAAGCCGAACTTCCAGGGCAAGTAGACGCCCTGTCCTCCACGACCGTCTCCTCACCTGTTCCAAGGGAACCTGAGATCATGAGTACCGAAATTGCAATCGTTGGCGGGGCCCGCACTCCCATGTGCGAGTACTCGGGCACGCCGGGCTACGGCAAGCTCAAGGCCGTCTCCGCCATCGACCTGGGGGCCCATGCTTCGAAGGCCGCCATCGAGCGGGCCAAGATCGACCCTGAGTCCATCGAGCACGTCGTCGTGGGCAACGCCCTGCAGACCTCGAACGATGCGATCTACGGCGCACGTCACGTCGGGCTGAAGGCCGGCCTGCCCCAGAAGACGCCCGCGGTCACCGTCAACCGCCTGTGCGGCTCGGGGATCGAATCGATCGTACAGGGCGCCCAGCTGATCCAGCTGGGAGAGGCCCAGACCGTGCTCAGCGGGGGCATGGAGAACATGAGCCAGGCGCCCTTCGTGCTGCACGGTGCCCGGGACGGCTTTCGCTTCGGCACCCAGCCTGCCCTCGAAGACCTGCTCTTCGCTGCGCTGCAGGACCCCTACTGCGGGCTGTACATGGCCCAGACGGCGGAGAAGATCGCCAAGCGCCTGGAGATCGGACGAGAGGCCCAGGACGAGTATGCGCTGCGCAGCCACCAGCTCGGGGCGGCCGCGGTGCAGGAGGGACGCTTCGGTGAGGAGATCGCTCCCTACCTGATCGAGACCAGGAAGGGCACGATCACGATCGATACCGACGATCACATCAAGCCCGACACGACCCTCGAGGGCCTCAGCCGACTGCGGGCGGCCTTCGGCAAGGACGGAACCGTCACGGCCGGCAACGCCAGCGGGATCGTGGACGGCGCGGCCTCCGTCGTGCTGACCAGCGCCGAGCGCGCCAAGGCCGACCGGCTCGACACCTGGGCGCTCATCCGTTCCTGGGCCCGGGTCGGCGTGGATCCCTCGGAGATGGGCATCGGCCCTGTCCCCGCCATCCGCCACTGCCTGGAGCGCGCCGGAGTGAAGCTCGATAACGTCGATCGCATCGAGATCAACGAGGCCTTCGCGGCCCAGTACCTCGGCTGCGAGAAGGAGCTCGAGCTCGACCGGGACAAGGTCAACGTCAACGGGGGTGCGATCTCCCTGGGCCATCCGCTCGGAGCGACCGGTACCCGCCTGGTCCTGACCCTGATGTACGAGCTGCGACGCAGCTCCAAGCGTTTCGGCCTGGCCTCCGCCTGCATCGGCGGTGGTCAAGGTATCGCCATCCTCATCGAGAACCCCAACGCCTAGGTCGCCATCGTGAGCTCCCTGATTCAGACGCGTTCGGACGGCACGCGCGTGGTGCGACTGGATCCCTCCAAGCGTGTCCTGTTCTTGACGAAGGACCTGGCAAAGATCCGCGAGCAGCTCGGAGGCAAGCTCGATCTCGCCATGGCGGACGTCGATCCGGCGGATCTCCTGGACGACATCAACACGGACGTCATGACCCCCGCCTGGGTGTGCTTCCGCCATCGTCCGGAGGACATCGCTCTCGATGCCTACGCCGGGCTCGTGGACGAGAAGGGCGAGCGCGTCTTCCCGACCCGGGCCCTGATCGACGGTGGCTTCCAGGTCATCGTCTCGGGCCAGCGCAAGGGCACAGGTTCGAGCCGTGAAACGGCACCCCAGTGCGAGAAGTGGTCGGGCATCGAGCTGGTCGTGGCTGCTTCCTTTGCTCCCATCCACGAGCGCAACAACATCAACCTCGGGCAGATCATGGCCACCTACGGCCAGCTCGAGCGCCTGCAGGCAGGTGATGAGATCCCTCTCTCGGAGTTCACCGGGAAGTACGATCCGGTCACGCGGACCATCCTGGAATCCGGCGGCCTGTTCGCCTTCGGAGCCAAGGTGCGCTCGGGTGAGATCCAGGTGCCCCCGCCCGAAACGGCTCCCCGCCCCATGACCATGGCGGAGAAGCTGATCGCCAGCCACCTGGTCGATGCTCGGCCCGATTCCTGCGTGAAGCCCGGTGACGCCTGCCTCGTCAAGGTGGACGGGGGCTACAGCCACGAGTTCACGACGGCCCAGGTGGACTACTTCCTGGCCCGGGAGTTCGGCGAGGACTACCAGGTCCAGAACCCGGACAAGTTCGCGGTCTTCGAGGACCACCTGCTGTACGCCGACGGCGTCAAGAAGATGCAGCCCTTCGGTCCGCAGATTCAGACCCTGAGGGACCTGCAGAACAAGTTCCAGCGCCACACCGGCGTGCGCGACTACTCCGCCAAGGACGGTGTCTCCCCCGGCATCTGCCACCAGGTGGCGCGCGAGGAGTTCGTCGACCCGGGCGACTTCATCCAGGCCACCGATTCCCACACCTGCATGGGCGGCGGCAACAACGCTCTGGCCTACGGCGTGGGGGCGACCGAGTACGCGGCCCTGATCCACTCCGGCTTCACCTTCGTCAAGGTGCCCGAGTCGATTCGCTTCGATCTGGTGGGGGAGCTGGCCACCGGCGTGACGGCCAAGGACGTCATGCTCTACATCCTCAAGCACTACGCCGTGCGGGAGGCGACCCTCGATCGCGTCATGGAGTTCGGCGGGCCCGGCGTGTTCTCACTGGACATGGACGAGCGTGCCACCCTGACGAACATGGCGACCGAGTGCTCGGCCAAGTCCGGCATCTGCGAGGGAGACGAGCTGGCTGCCCGGTGGATCGCCGAGCGTCGCCCCGATGCGACCCCGGCCGAGATCGAGAAGGGCTTCGTCGCGCCCGACAAGGGGGCCCACTACGACGGCGGGCGCCACGAGATCAACCTGTCCGAGATCGCACCGATGGTGGCCAAGCCCAGCGATCCCACTTACGGTGAAGACATCGCCGATCTGGGTGAGGTGGCGATCGACATCGCCTACGGAGGCTCCTGCACGGCCGGCAAGGAAACGGACCTCGACTTCTACGCCCAGGTCCTGGCCGAGGCCGTCGAGGCCGGGCGCAAGGTGGCTCCCGGAGTGCGCATGTTCATCCAGTTCGGTAGCGAGCCCGTACGGGCCTACGCCTCCTCCAAGGGCTACCTGGAGGTCTTCGAGAAGGCCGGAGTCGAGGTCATCAACCCCGGCTGCGGCGCCTGCATCGGGTGTGGGCCGGGGGTCTCGGATACCTCCGAACAGGTGGCCGTGAGCGCCATCAACCGGAACTACGCGGGTCGCAGCGGCCCTGGAAAGCTTTACCTGGCATCTCCCTTGACCGTCGCGGCCAGTGCGGTCGAAGGGAAGATCGTCGCCTACGAACCTGGCATGTTCCGCGAACCTGTCGGAGTCTGAGTCGTCCCTCCCCCGAGCGGGCCTTCGTCCGGTCGTTCCAAGAGAAGCAGCATGAGCGAATACGATATTGCAGTGATCGCCGGTGATGGCATCGGCCCCGAAGTCACCCACGAAGCGATGCGCGTCCTCGAGGCGGCCCAGGAGATCTTCGGCTTCCGCGTGAAGCGCAACGAGTTCCCGTTCGGCACCGAGCACTACCTCGAGACCGAGGAGATCTTCCCGGAGACCGCCTTCGAGGAGGTCAAGGGCATGGACGCGATCTTCCTGGGCGCCATCGGGGATCCGCGCGTGCCCGTGGGGCTGATCGAGTACGGCATCATCGCCAAGATGCGCTTCGAGTTGGACCTGTTCGTCAACCTGCGACCGATCAAGCTCTACGACGAGCGACTCTGCCCCCTCAAGGACAAGCGCCCCGAGGACATCGACATGGTGATCGTGCGCGAGAACACCGAGGGTGCCTACGCCGGCATGCACGGGTTCTGCCACAAGGGCCAGCACCACGAGGTCGCGACCCAGACCATGATCTACTCCCGGGTGGGCGTGGAGCGCGCCGTGCGCTACGCCTTCGAGATGGCTCGCCAGCGGAACAAGCGCAAGCAGGTGACCTTGATCGACAAGGCCAACGCCGTGCGCGCCCACGACATCTGGACCCGCACCTTCGCCGAGGTCGCCGCCGAGTACCCCGACGTCAAGACCGACCACGCCTACGTGGACGCGGCCTGCATGTGGATGATCAAGAACCCCGAGTGGTTCGATGTGGCCGTCACGACCAACCTGTTCGGGGACATCGTGACCGACCTCGGAGCCATGCTGCAGGGCGGCATGGGGATCGCGGCCAGCGGCAACATCCACCCCGGCAAGGTCAGCCTGTTCGAGCCCATCCACGGCTCCGCCCCCAAGCACGCGGGCAAGCAGATCGCCTCGCCCGTGGCGGCGATCATGGCCGTGAGCATGCTGCTCGACTACCTGGGCGAGAAGGAGGCCGGGCGCAAGGTCGAGGAAGCGGTGGCCGATCTGCTGCGGACGCAACGCCTCAAGGGCGTCCAGACCGGACAGCATCCGACCGGTGAGGTCGGGGACATGGTCGTCGAGGAGCTCAAGTCCACCGCCGCCCACGTCTGATCCATCTGCGTGGCGAGTCCTCCCTTTCACCTCGCCTTCCCGGTCGCCGACCTCGACCGGGCACGCGCGTTCTATGGAGACCTGCTCGGATGTGAGCAGGGGCGCTCGTCCTCGCGCTGGGTCGACTTCGAGTTCTTCGGGCACCAGATTACCGCCCATCTGCGGCCCGAGGCCTGCGGGCAGGACCTGACCAGCCCCGTGGACGGAGACGACGTTCCCGTGCGGCACTTCGGCTGCGTCCTGGACTGGCCGGCCTGGGAAGCCCTGGCCGAGAAGCTACGTTCCCGCGGGGTCCGTTTCCTGCTCGAGCCGCACGTGCGCTTCGAGGGGGAGCCGGGGGAGCAGGGGACCTTCTTCGTGCGCGATCCGAGCGGGAACGCCCTGGAATTCAAGTCCTTCCGCGATCCGGCCCGGCTGTTCGCGACCCGCTAGGAAGCCCCTCTGGCCGCCCCGGTGGCCCCAGGGCGGCGTCGGGGCTCACAATTGGCCGCTTCCCAGCGTAGCCTTGCAAGGAAGGCCGGTCCTGGCGACATCTCCAGGCTGGCACCTAGAAGAACATGCCTGCCCGAACTCCGGAGCCCGGTGGTGACCCCCACGAGAGGAGGCTCTCGGCCGAGGAGTTCGCCGCAGCACTCGAACGCCACAGTCGCCTGTTCTGGACCATGGCCGCCGGGGTTCTGGGTGACCCTTCGGAAGCCGAGGACATCGTGCAGGAGGCAGCTCTCATGGCTTGGCGTAAACGGTCGGGTTTCGATCCGGAGACGAGCTTTCCGGCCTGGATGGGACGTTTCGTGCGTTTCGTGGCCCTGAACCAGGCGCGCAAGCGGTCGCGACGGGCGACGCACCCGGTGGATCCCGAGGGCATGGCCGAGCTCGTCGCGGACGAGGAGGGTGGCCTCGAGCCCCAGCCGGTCGGGCCCAAGGGCGAGCTCCTGGCCTCCCAGTCGGCCTTCGACGACCGCGTCCTGGCCGGGCTCGAGGAGCTGGGACCCGTGCCGCGGGCGGCCCTGCTGCTTCGTAGCATCCTGGGCTTGACCTACCGCGAAATCTCCGAGGCCCTGGACGTGCCGGAGGGCACGGCGATGAGCCACGTGCACCGGGCTCGAACCAAGCTTCGGGACGTGCTGGGCACGGCGACGGGGGGAGCTCCCCTCGTGGAGAAGAAGGCATGAGAAATCGGGTCGATCAGCGTCGCTTCGAAGCCTGGCTCGACGGGCTGCTGGAGGGAGACGAGAAGGCCGAGTTCGAGCTCCGGCTGGAAGAGGACGAGGAGCTGCAGGAAGAGCTCTCCTTGCACCGCAGCGTGGAAGAGGCGCTGCTGCGCAGCTTCCCCGTTCCCCGCTCGCCGCTGGCCCATCTTTCCGCGCAAGAGCTGGCCTCGCTCGAGGAGCCGCTGCCCCGGGTTCCCTGGCGTCTGACCCTCCAGCGCGCGGCCGCGGCCGTGGTGCTGATCGCGGGAGGAGCCCTGGTCTCGACCCTCTGGCACGAACGGCCCGCGACGGTCCACGAACAAGCCGCGGGCGGGAGGCCCGCCTTCGACCCGATCTCGGCTGCGGACTACGCCGCCGAACCGGCGGGCTGCGACCTTCTCGAGCCCCTGCGCCCCGACCTCGAGTCCCTGTACGCTTCGATCATCGAGCTGCCGGTTCCCCAGGGGACCTGCAGCGACCAGGAGGAAGCGGGCAGCGACGGTCTGGCGCGGCTCTTGGCCTCACGCTACGGCACCGAGTTCCGCCTGACTCCCGGGGCGGACCGATCCTTGTTCGGTCCCCATTCGTCCGAGGAATGGCCCTCGGGCATGGTGCTCTCGGGCTATCCCGACGGACCTGAGGCGCTCCCGGTGGTTCTCATCGCCGAGGACGACTCCTACCACAGCTGCTGCGTCCATGCGGCCGCCTCCCCCGAGAGTGGCCTGCAGGTCTACACCTGGCGGGTCGGAGACGTGCTGTTGACCGAGCTTTCGCCCCACGACGAGCCGCGCTTCCTGGAGTCCTTCCGCGTCGCGCCCTGATCTCCCCGTGGACGCCCCCGGGCCAAACGGGCCCGATTCGGGGACCTAGAGCTCGGCTTCGATCGTGCCCGCCGAGTACAGCAGGGCACGGCCGGCGATCTTCACCCTTTCGCCCTCGAGCTCGCAGACGAAATGCCCCACGCGGCGAGAGAGCTGTCGTGCCCGCAGCTCGCGCTTGCCGAGGACGCGGCCCCAAAAGGGCGCGAGGACGCAGTGGGCGGATCCCGTGGCGGGGTCTTCCGGGACTCCGACCCTCGGGGCGAAGAAGCGCGAAACGAAGTCGACCTCTCCAGGATCGTTCGGAGGGGCCGTGGCGATGACACCGATGGGCTCCAGCGCGGCGAGCCTCCCCATGTCCGGCTTCAACTCCAGGAGCTCCCGCTCGGAGGCCAGCACGGCCATGTCGTAGTGCTGGCTGCGCCAGGCCGACACGAGCCCCGTCCCCAGGGCCGCCTGGAGGGTGTGCGGGGCCATCTCGACCGGGGGATGGCTTGGAAAGTCGAGCTCGAGGCGATCCCCCGCGCGCCGCACGGAAAGGGGGCCGCTGTTCGTGGTGAAGCGAACCTGATCGAGCTCGGGTTCGATGCGCGACAGGATCACGTGGGCAGCGGCCAGGGTGGCATGCCCGCACAGGTCGACCTCGGCCTGGGGGGTGAACCAGCGCAGCTCGAAGGCGCCCTTCGAGCCGACGAAGAAGGCGGTCTCGGAGAGGTTGTTCTCCATGGCGATGGCCTGGAGGGTGGACCTATCCAGCCAGTGCTCGAGCGGACAGACCGCGGCCGGGTTGCCCCCGAAGATCTGCTCGCAGAACGCGTCGACCTGGTAGAGGGAGAGGCCCATCAGAAGCCGGGTGCCAGGGGCGTGCTCTCCTGCGGGTCGAGCAGGGCGCGCAGGCGGGTGCGGCTGCGGGAAGTGACCGGCACGCGCGGTCGATCGACGATCCGGAAGGCGCAGTCGATCTCGGCTGCCGCGGAGGGGAACAGGCCCGCGCCTTCGAAGCGCGGGCAGCGTGATTCGAAGATGGAGAGGGGCATCAGCGCAAGCGTGTCGCGTTCCGGACGCAGGCCGTCGATATCCGGCCCATGACTGGAGGGCAGGACCCGTTCGGAAGAGCACAGGAAGTCACGCGCTGCACGCGGGTCGCCCAACAGTCCCGTCTCCCGGACGGGGCCCGTGGCGGCGCGCAGGTAGAACTCCTCCTGGGCGGCGCCCTCGACCTGCAGTTCGAGCGCCTCTCCGTGGACGCGCCAGGTGAAGGTCGCCGCCAGAGCGCCGGTCCTCCGGCCGCGACGCTCGGAGGCGGACCGGGCGAGGATCCAGGTCGCGGCGCGCCCTTCCCCGAGCACGGCGCAGGCGTGGTCCAGGTAGTGACCCGGAGACTTGGGAAGCCTGGGAAGCCAGCGCTTGCCCTTCGGCGGGTCCTGCTGGATGTAGAAGACCTCGAGGATGGCCGCGCCGGCTCGGGTACGTGGCTCGAGTCCGGGAGGAAGGTGTGCGGCGAGGTGGCGCGGGTCGATCCGGTAGAAGATCAGCAGCTTCGGAGTGGGGGGGCCCGGATCGGGCCTCGACGGGGTGAGCGTTCCCATGGAAGCCAGCTTGGTCAGCCGGTCCCCTGAGTCTAGTCGGCTCCGGGCCATTGCCCTAGGCGCTTTCGCGCGGGGACGGGCGGAGCGGTATCGGGCCATTCCCCCCCCTCGATCCCCCCGCACGGCTTTGCTAGGGAGCCGCGCGAATGCCGATGGCGACGGCGAAGTGGCCGAAGCGATCGGGAATCCAGCGAAACAGATCCAGACCGGCCTCCTGGAAGCAGTCCTGGATGATGGCCCTGGTGAACTTGCAGGAGACCTCGGTCCGCATGGCCTCCCCCTTGCGGAAGTCGACCTCGAGGTCGAGGTCTTCCACTCGCACGCGCAGATCCCTGGAAGCGACTAGCCACATCTCGATGCGCTGATCTTCGGCGTTGTAGATCGCACGGTGCTCGAAGGCTTCGACGGGGAAGTCCGCATTCAGGTCACGATTGAGCACGCGTAGCAAGTTGAGGTTGAACTCGGCCGTGAGCCCCTCGGTGTCGTTGTAGGCCGCTTCGAGGATGCCTCGTTCCTTGATCAGGTCGACCCCCATGAGGAAGCCGTCTCCCTCGGCCAGCAGGGAACGGATGCGCCGGAGGAAGGGAGCACGTTCAGCGACCTTGAAGTTGCCGAAGGTCGAGCCGAGGAAGGCAACCAGCCTCTCGCCTCTGCGTTCGATGTCGGGAAAGGGACGGCTGAAGTCGGCGATCACACCTTGAAACTCGAGTCCAGGGTAGCTCCGGCTCAGTCGGCGTCCGGCATCACGCAAGGCGTCTTCGCTGACGTCCGTCGCCAGGAAGCGCCGCAGACCCTTGGGGCGCAGGTGGTCGATCAAGATCTGGGTCTTGCGCGACATGCCGGCGCCGATCTCGATCAGGTCGCTCGGGGCGAAGCCGTTCAACAGCGAGTCGGCGTCGTCGGTCAGGATCTGCGTCTCCGCGCGGGTCGGGTAGTACTCCTCGAGCTCGGTGATCTCGTCGAAGAGATCCGAGCCACGCTTGTCGTAGAAGTACTTGGACGGCGTGGACTTCGGCGTCTGCGTGAGGCCCTCGCGAATCTCGCGCAGGAGATTGGCCCGCGCTTCCCGCTCCGAGGTGGAGCCCTGGATGTCGATGGCACGTTGGGTCATGACACCCTCTCTGGGCGGCCCTGAGTCGGGCAGAGGACGGCAGGATCCAGCAACCGCCCGACCCCTGCACTCTAGCCTCTCGTTGAATGCTGACAAACCCATCCGATGTCGAATATCGTACGGATTCGGCAATAGACCTCTGAGGGAGCTTCGTCTTGGCA
>JAUIEE010000571.1 GCA_030428965.1 bacterium
AGGAAGTCACCGCGGAGGTGGGGATCGACTTCCGCCACACGAGTGGCTTCGCGGGGGAGTACCACATGCCCGAGACCATGGGAGGGGGATTGGCCCTGTTCGATGCGGACTCGGATGGAGACTTGGATCTCTACCTGACCGACGGGCATGCCTCCCTTCCGGCTGCGGAAGGTGACAGCGGCAACCGCTTCTACCGCACGCACGAAGGCCGCTTCACGGACGATACCGAGGCTGCGGGTCTCGAGGACCGCGGCTACGGGATGGGAGTTGCCGTCGGCGACCTGGACAACGACGGAGACCGGGACCTGTTCCTGGGCAACCTCGGGCAAGATCGACTGTTCGTGAACGGAGGCGCCGGCGTCTTCCAGGATCGCAGCCAGAACGTGGCGGCGGACCTGACCGGCTGGTCGAGCTCGGCCGTATGGTTCGACTTCGACCGGGATGGGCACCTCGACCTCTTCGTTGCCCGCTACGTCGACTACGATCCCCAACGGAAGTGTTTCGGCCCGGGGGGTAGGCCGGACTACTGCGGTCCCCTGGAGTTCGAGCCCCGGTCGGACCTCTTGCTGCACAACGACGGTCGAGGGGGCCTGGTCGACGTGAGCGTGCGGGCCGGTCTCTCCGAGGTGAGCTGCGCCGGCCTGGGTGTGATCGCCGAGGACTTCGACGGGGACGGTTGGCCGGATGTCTACGTGGCCAACGACGCCTACGGCAACCAGCTGTGGGTCAACCGGAAGGACGGACGCTTCCGGGACGAGGCCCTGGTGCGCGGGGTGGCCTTCAACATGAGCGGGCATGCCGAGGCCGGAATGGGCGTCGTGGCCGCGGACTTCGACGCGGACCTCGACCTCGATCTCTTCATGACGCACCTGCGCAAGGAGACCAATACCTTCTATCGAAACGAGGGCGGGACGCACGGCTTCGTCGAGGCCACCGGCGAGAGCGGTTTGGGCTCCAGCAGCCTGGCCTACACCGGCTTCGGAACGGCACCCATCGACCTGGATCTGGACGGGAACCTGGACCTGGTCGTCCTCAACGGTCGGGTGCTGCGGGATCCGGCCTTGCCCGGAGCCGATACGAGTCCGGGACTCGAATCCTACGCCGAACCGAACCTCGTGTACCACAACCGCGGCGGACGCTTCGAGCTCGCCGGGGAAGAGGTCCGCGCCCTCACTGGAAGGGTCGAGATTTCACGCGGGCTTGCGGTAGGGGACCTGGACGGGGATGGAGCCCAGGATCTGGTCCTCACCAACGTCGCGGGTCCGACGCGCGTCTATCGGTCCGTGCTCGCCGATCGGGGACATTGGCTGGCCGTTCGCTGCGTCGATCCCGAGCTGGGGCGCGACGCCATCGGTGCCCAGGTTCAGGTCGACCTCGGGCAGCGGGTTCTCCTGCGGACGATCACGAGCGGCTTCGGCTACCTTTCCAGCAGCCCGGCCGTGGCTCATTTCGGCCTCGGAGATCTGGACTCCGTGGAAGGGATCGAGGTCTTGTGGCCGGATGGCGAGCGTGAGATCTTCGACGGGATGAAGGGCGACCGTGAGGTGACCCTGGTGCGCGGTTCCGGGGGGAGCTGAACGATGGGGCGTGCGTCCAAGAAGAAGCCCAAGCAAGGCCGGCGTTCGCCGCAGCCGGCCGGCCCGTCGGAAGCGACCTCGCTACCCCAGGGCAAGGGCAGAGGCTGGCTCGTTCCCCTCGCCGTCGCCACCCTCGCCGTAGGTGGCATCTACTTCGTCTCGAGTCGCGACGCGGGGCTCGGAGGAGGCCCCGACACGTCCCAGTGGAGCGTCCCCGACGTCGTCACCGGCGACATGCTGGCTCCGGTGGCGCGGGTCCTGGGCGAAGCCCGCGACGCCGTGCTCGAAGACCCGTCCTCCGCCGCGGCCTGGGGCGAGCTGGCCACCCTGCTCGATGCCCACGAGTTCTACCCGGAAGCGGGAGAGGCCTACGGTCGTGCCCTCGAGCTCGAGCCGAGGGACTTCACGCGCGCCTACCTGCGCGCCGTGGTCCTCGATCTCCAGGGGGCCGAGCTCCCCGCCGTGGAAGCCGCCTTCGAGCGTGCCCTTGCGCTCAACGCCGAGTTCCCGCCGGCCTTCTTTCGCTTCGGAGATGCTCTCGTGCGGCAGGGACAGCCCAAAAAGGCGCGCACGGCCTTCGAGCGAGCCATCGAGCTGGACCCCGATTTCGTGCGGGCTCGACGCAGCCTGGGGCAGGTTCTCCTGCGGCTCGGGGAGGCGGCTCTTGCCGTCGAACACCTCGAGCGGGCACGCGAGCTCGCTCCCGACGACGCGGTGGTCCACGCCAACCTGGCCCAGGCCTATCGCGCCCAGGGCCAGGAGGCGTTGGCGGAGGAG
>JAUIEE010000572.1 GCA_030428965.1 bacterium
CTGGGAGGGGGCCCTGTTCCACTTCGGCCGGGCGGCGGCGGCCTCGGAAGAGGTCGAGGGACGTGCTCTGATCGGGACCGAGCGGCTCGGGGAGCTGGTCTCCAGCTGGGCCCTCAACGATGCCCAGACGGCCTACCACGGGGAGGGCTTCGAGCGCGTCTACCTGCACGCCTCCCTGGCCGTGGCCTACCTGGCCCTGGGAGAGCTCGAGTCGGTCGGCGTCGAGGTGCGGCTGGCCAACCGCCTGCTCGAGGTGGAGGAAGAGCTCTACGACGAACGCTACGCCGCAGGTGGCTTCGCTCACCTGGTCTCGGCCCTGGCCTACGAGCTGTCGGGTGAGCTGGACCAGGCCTACATCGACTACGAGCGGATGGTCTCCAAGGGGCTGGGCACCGAGATCGCCGGCCCGGCCCTGGCGAGGATCTCGAGGGAGCTGGGCCGAACGGAGGAGCTCCAGCGATGGGTGCAGCGTTTCGGCGAGGCCCCCGCGCATCAGCCCGACGCGGCCATCGTCGTCTGCCTGGCCGGCGTGGGGCTCGGCCCCCACAAGGTCGAGGCCAGCCTGGCGCTGCCGACGCACGACGGCGTCCTGACCTTCGCCTCCCCGGCCTACCTCGAGCGGCCCCAGTCCGTCGGGGCCCTGCGCCTGCGGGCGGTCGAGCTGGGGGCCACCGTACGCACGGCCCTCGTCGAGAGCGTGGCCGAAGTGGCCCGCAAGAACCTCGAGGATCGGTTGCTCTGGACGGCGGGCAAGTCCGTGGCCCGGGGCATCCTCAAGCGCGAGCTGACCAAGCAGCTCGAGGACGAGTTCGGCTTGGGGGGGCGCGTCGCGGGCGATCTGTTCGCCCTGCTCTCGGAGCGAGCCGATCTGCGCGCCTGGCAGACCCTGCCCGATTCCTGGCAGGCGGCCCGCATGTTCGTGCCCCCTGGAATCCACACCTTCGAGCTCGAGGCGCTCGGGGGAGAGGCGCGTGCCCTCGGCAGCGTCGAGCTCGAACCTGGAGAAACCCTGGTCATCCTGGCCCGTTCGGTCGGAAGCCGACTCCACGCCTACCCCATCGGAGGTCGCCCGGTTTCGGACGTTCCCGGAGAGGGGATCGGGGAGGGCGCCGCTCTCCTGGACGTACCGTGAGCTAGGATGCAGCCCCGTCGGAGGGAATCCACATGCAGCACCTGATCGAACGACGAATCCTTCGCCCGCTCCCCTGGCTCGCGCTCGCGGTCATCCTGAGCGCCTGCCAGTCCTCCCGCGGCACGGCCCAGAACACCTACACCGGTGGCGAGCATACGAGCGAGGCAGAGACCTACGTCGGCAACCCGGCCCTGGCGAAGAAGCTCGAGATCCGCCAGATCCGCTCGCGCCGGAAGGAAGGACATCTCGAGGTCCAGTTCGACCTGCACAACAAGAAGCAGATCAACCTGGCCTTCGAGTGGTCGGTGTCCTGGTTCGATGAAGACGACTTCCGCATCGACACCGCCGAGCACTGGACCCCGATCACCCTGGGTGGTCGGGACTTCCAGACCCTGTCCATCGTGGCTCCGACCCCGAATGCGTCCACCTGGGAGCTCGGTGTCCGTACCCCCAACGAAGTTCGCTGATCCAGAACATGAAGAAGAGTCGGAACATGAAGCGTCACCCTTTCCTCCTCCTCACCCTCGCGTCCCTCACCGCGGCAGGCTGCAGCTCGATTCAGTACGACGATCCCGGCCGCGTGGAGACCGTCACGATCGACTACGGCTCGACCGACCTGCAAACCCTGGCCGGAGGCATGGTGGAGTCCCTCGTGTCGGCGCCCGGATTGAACTACCTCGACAACTCGGGCAAGGGGGACGACAAGCGCATCATCGTCTACATGGGCGGGATCGAGAACCGCACCAGCGAGCACATCGATACCCAGGGCATCTCGGACAAGATCCAGGTCGCGCTGCAGCAGAGCGGCAAATTCCGCTTCGTTGCGACCGACGCCGGTCAGGCCGAGATCGGCGACCAGGTGCGTTTCCAGCAGGGGTCCGGACGGGTGCGCGAGGACATGGCCCGTGAGTTCGGTCGCCAGCTCGCGGCCGACGTCGTGCTGCACGGAAGCCTGCGCTCGATCGAGAAGTACAAGGGCAGCTCCTTCGAGTCGGGCGGCAAGCGCACCGAGGACGTCTACTACCAGTTCGTGCTGAAGTGCATCAATATCGATACGGCCGAGCTGATCTGGATCGATGAAGAGGAGCTGCGCAAGACGGCGAAGACCGGACTCTTCGGGCGCACCTAGGGCGCCCGTCCGTCAGGGGGCTCGTGGGGCGTCGAAGGCGCGCTCCACGAGCTCGCCCATGTAGCCGGTGGAGAGCACGATCCGGCGCACG
>JAUIEE010000100.1 GCA_030428965.1 bacterium
GCTTGGCGAGGTGCAGGCGCGCCACCTTCTCGTCCAGGTGCTTGGGCAGCACGTAGACGGCCTTGTCGTAGTTCTTGTGGTTCTGGAACATCTCGATCTGGGCCATGACCTGGTTCGTGAAGCTGTTCGACATCACGAAGCTCGGGTGACCGGTGGCACAGCCCAGGTTCAGGAGACGTCCTTCGGCCAGGACGATCACGCCATGACCGTCCGGGAAGACCCAGCGGTCGACCTGGGGCTTGATGTTCTCGTGCTGGATGCCCTTGAACCGGGCCAGGCTGGCCATGTCGATCTCGTTGTCGAAGTGGCCGATGTTGCCCACGATGGCGTTGTTCTTCATCTTGGCCATGTGGTCGACCGTGATCACGTTGAAGTTGCCGGTGGTCGTAACGAACACGTCGGCTTCGGAGATCACGTCCTCCACGCGCTTGACCTCGTAGCCCTCCATGGCGGCCTGGAGGGCGCAGATCGGATCGATCTCGGTCACGACGACCCGGGCGCCCTGCCCCTTGAGGGACTGGGCGCAGCCCTTGCCGACGTCCCCGTAGCCACAGACCACGGCGATCTTGCCCGAGAGCATGACGTCGGTCGCGCGCATGATGCCGTCCACGAGGGAGTGACGGCAGCCGTACACGTTGTCGAACTTGCTCTTGGTGACCGAGTCGTTGACGTTCAGGGCGGGGAACAGGAGTTCGCCCGACTCCTGCATCTGGTAGAGGCGGTGCACACCGGTCGTCGTCTCCTCGGTGACGCCGAGGATCGAGTCCGCGGTCTTGGTCCACTTGGTGGGGTTCTCGGCCACCGAGCGCTTGAGGAGCTTGAGGAACTCGGCCCAGTCCTCGGGGTCGTTCGACTTGGGCTCGGGGACGCTGCCCGCGGCCTCGAACTCCTTGCCCTTGTGGACCAGCATGGTGGCGTCGCCCCCGTCGTCCAGGATCATGTTGGGGAAGCTGCCGTCCGGCCAGGTCAAGGCCTGCTCGGTGCACCACCAGTACTCCTCGAGGGTCTCGCCCTTCCAGGCGAAGACCGGGATGCCCTTGGGGGCGTCCGGAGTTCCGTCCGGGCCCACGGCGATGGCGGCGGCGGCGTGGTCCTGGGTCGAGAAGATATTGCACGAGGCCCAGCGCACGTCGGCGCCGAGCTCGACCAGGGTCTCGATCAGGACCGCGGTCTGAATCGTCATGTGCAAGGAGCCGATGATGCGGGCGCCGGCCAGGGGCTTCTTGCCCGCATACTCCTCGCGAAGGGACATCAGTCCCGGCATTTCGACCTGGGCGAGCTCGATCTCCTTGCGACCGAAGTCGGCCAGGGACAGGTCAGCGACCTTGAACGGCAGGTTTGTCGTCGTGGAAGTCATCGGATTGGGCTGCTAGCGATTACGAGTGAGGGTCCGAGGGCGCACGCCCGCGGACGAGGTACAAGGAAAGTGAAGACGGTTCGCTGGCCGAATCTGCGTCCGGCCGGCGCGGTCGATAGCGGTCCTCGACCGGGTCGAGGCTGAGGTCGGTGAAGCCGTGGCGGTCGAGGGCCGCCAGGATGTCGTTCGAGGCGATGCCGAGGTGCCGGTCCCCGAGGGCGGAGCGCATCCACTCCTCGCGGTGGGGGGCCAGCTCGAGAATCGACACGGCACCGCCGGGTTTGAGCACGCGCAGCATCTCGGCCAGGGCCGGTCCCGGTTCTTCCAGGTGATGCAGAACCATGCCGCACACGAGTCCGTCCAGCTCGCCGTCCTCGATGGGCAGCTGGTCGAGACGCCCCGGGCGGAATTCCACCTGGGTGCGGTGGGTCGTACCCGACAGGCGCTTCTTGGCTTCCTCGAGCATGCCCTCGGAGCGGTCGACGCAGATCAGCCGGTCGCACAACCCCACCAGAGACGAGGACATGTAGCCCGTGCCGCAGCCGAGGTCGGCCACGGTCAGGCCGCGCGGGAACAGGTGCAGGGCAGCACGCTGGCGGGCTTGACCCGTCTGGAAGGCGCCGGCGATCTTGTCCCAGTTGTCCGCCATGCGGTCGAAGAAGTCGCGCTCCCCGCTCGATCGCTGGGAGAGCACCTGCTCGAGGCGACGCAGGTCGGCGACGTGCTCCGGCAAACCGTCCAGCTCCTCCCGCAGGCTCTTCCAAAGGCGCACGCCGAGGTTCGTGGGGGCTCCCTGGGCCCCGCGCCAGCGCAGGAAGGTGCTGGGCCCCTCGTGGCGCTCCTGCAGCAGGTCGGCCTCCCGCAGGAGGCGCAGGTGATTCGAGACGCGGCTCTGGGAGATCCCCAGGGCCCGGGAAAGCTCTCCCACGGAGACCTCCTCCCGCTCCAGGAGCGCGAGCATGCGCAGCCGGGTCGGGTCGGCGAAGAGCTTGAGGGTGGCCTCCAGCATGCCCGGGCTTCTGTCGACGCTGATCACACTAAAACATTAAATCATGACGCCCTGATATACAAGCGCAGCGAAGCCTCCTGGAGGATTTCTTGCCCAGATGGAGGCCTGGAGGCCACCTGGAGCCCCGTCGGTCCAAGCCCGCGGAGGTTCGCCCTGCCGTCCGCGGACGGCGCCTAGTCCAGGGTCAGGAGTTCCACGCTGAGGACCTCGACCTGAATCTCGCCGCTCGGCAGCTCCAGGTCGGCCCGATCACCGGGGTGGCAACCGAGCATGCCGGCGGCCAGGGGCGAGCGGTAGGAGACCTCGCCTTCGACCGTCCCGTCCATGTCCCAGGGCCCCAGGATCTTGACCACGCGCTCTTCGCCCGCGGTCAGGTCGCGGTAACGCACGCGTGTGCCGGGGGCCACCGTGTCCGCCGGAATGGCCGCGTCCTCGAGCAGCTGGGCGTCCCGGATCTCCGCCTCGAGCTCCATCGCCCTGCGCGTCAAATTGCGCTGCTCTTCGATCGCGGCCTCCCACTCGGAGTTCTCCGAGAGGTCGCCGTAGGACGCTGCCTTGCCGATGGCCTCCGAGTTGGCCGGAATCTTCACGTCGCGGAGCTCGCGCAGCTCGGCCTCGTGCTTGGCCAGGCCGGCGCGGGTGGTCCAGATGCCTTCGTTCTCCCAGAACGGACGCTCGTCGCCCTTGAAGACGCCGGGGCAGATCTGAACGGCCACGCGGGTGAACAGGCGGTCGATGCGCGGATCGATGTTCCCTTCGACCATCGTGATCAGGCTTCGGAACGTCTCGCGGTCGGCGCTGGCGAGCATGCGCTTGAGCAGGGGCGTCTCGCCTCGGTCGAGCAGATCGCCCAGCTTGTTGCGCACGCGGATCACCACGTTGTTGCCGGGGGCGTTGCGGTGCAGATGCACGGCCAGCTGCAGGAGACACTGGGCCCGCTGGATCGGGGGCGGCAGCGCGTCGTCTTCCTGGGCGTCCTCGAGCCGTTCGCCCAGGCTGACAAGGACAGCGGGGTTGCGCGTCGGCCGCACGAGCAGGGTGTTGTAGTGCTTGACCAGGCGGTCGGTCTGGCCGCTCTTGGCCAGGGCGTCGACCAGGGGGCGCGCCATGCCCGCGGCGGCGTGGGGCAGATGCTCGGCGGCCTCGGCCAGCCAGCGATCCCCGGGATAGACCTCCTGCAAGAGGTCGATGCAGCGCTCCTGCTCGCGCGAACCGCTCGTGACCTGGAACAGCTCCCACAGCGCGGGGGCCTGGGAGGGATCGCTGGGCGCCGGGGCTTCGGCGGCCTCGGTCAGGCGATCCACCAGGAGCTCGGGGGTGGCCCCTTCCTCTTCCCGCAGGAAGAGCCAGACCGAGAGACGGTCGCGCAGGCTGTTGCCCTCGTCGGCCACCATCTCGCCCAGGGTCTTGAGCACGGCATGGCGCACGTTCTCTTCCTGGGATCCGCCGCTGAGGATGGACTTGGCACGAATCAGGCCCTGCCCCAGGTCGTTGGCTCGCAGGAGCTGACGCCGAATCCCCTCGGCCGGATCGAGGGCCTTGGCTAGCAGGCGCACCTGCACGCGCGAGGCCGGCCCCGAGACCTCGAACCACTCGCTCGTCTCGGCCGACTTGCGCGCCTTGCGCCACCAGGTCGTGAAACGCGGCCCCTCGATCCCGAGCATGCCCAGGGCCAGCTTGATGCCGGCGTGCTGAACGCGGCCCTTGTTGCGACGCAGCACCCAGCGCAGGACGTCGAGCGGCTCTTCCTTGAGCAGGCGCTGCAGCTCGTCGGGGTTGCGCACGAGCAGGGTGCGCAGGTCGTGGTCCTCGAGCACCTCGAAGATGTCCACGGCCGAGGCGTACGGGAAGCGGTCGGTGCGCCCGCTGCGGAAGCGCACGGTGACCTCGCTCGCCGCCGGGTCGCGGGCTTCGATCTGGCCGATGCCCCAGCCCTTGGCGTGGTAGACGACGGTCTCGGGCTCGAGGCGCAGGAGCTTGCGGAACGCCTTCCAGGCCGCGCGCATGTCCGGCGCGTTCTCATCGAGGCCCGACAGCTGGGTGTAGTCCTCCCAGATCTCCGCCTCGGACCAAGCGGCTTCCGCCGCCCGGTAAAGAGGCTTGGCCAGCTCGCCGGGGGACCCCCCCAGCAACATGGCCGCTCCCAGGAGCTCCGCCGCGCCTTCGGCTCGCTCGGATCCGATCAGCACTTCGGCGTGTTCGCGTACGAAGGGCAGGCAGCGTGGGATCTCCTTGTGATCCGCGGCGGCCTGCAGGGCTTGGAGCGCCGGCTCGATGCCGGCCTCTCCCAGGGCCCATTCGGTCCAGGCTTGTTCGAGGTCGGACCAGTTCTTTTCTCGGACTAGGGCAGCAAGCGTCATACGTGGATGAAGTCGGGGCTTTCGGGCGGCTTATCATGCGCCTGGATCCCCCGTCGGACAACGCCTGTCCCGTGATCTTCAGTTCCGGTCGACCGCCAGCAGCACCCCTTTCAGGTAGCGCGAGCGCGGCCAGTCCGGCCGCTGGGGATGGTCCGGTGCCGGGCCCAGGACGTCCAGGAGCCGCACCTCCCGCTCCGCCCTTCTGGCTGCCCCGAAGACGAGCCCCAGGTAGGTCGGCAGATCCAGGGCTCCCGAGCAGGAGAAGCTCGCCACCAGCCCCCCCGGCTGGACGGCGGAGACCGCCAGGGCGTTGAAGTCGGCGTACTTCTTGCGGCCGGCCTCGAGGCCGGCGCGTCCCAGGATGAGCTTGGGGGGATCCAGGATCACGAGTCCCGGCCGGGCGCCCGGCGGTTGGGCGGCCAGCTCGCGCAGGAAGGGAAAGGCATCCTGGTGGCGGAACTGGACGTCGAGGCCGTTGGCTTGGGCCGCCTGCTGCGCCGTTTCGAGGCACTTTTCGTCCAGGTCGCAGGCCAGCACCGAGCGTGCCCCCGCGCGCTTGGCCTGCAAGGCGAACCCGCCTGCGTTGCAGCACAGATCGACGACGTCACGGCCCTCGGCCAGGCGCGCCACCTTCATCCGATTGTCGCGCTGGTCGCAGAACCAACCGGTCTTGTGGCCCCCGGCGAGGCGGACCGGGAAGCGCAGCCCGTTCTCGGTGATCCAGGACTCACCTCCGTGGGTCTCTTCCCCGGCGTAGTCGAAGCCCTCGGAGCGCAGGACCGAAGGCGGAACCCGGTAGGTGATCGGGAAGTCCGGGTAGAGCTCCCGCAAGAGGCTCAGGAAGAGCTCTCGCTCCCGATGGACGCCCAGGGCGTGGACTTCGCACACGAGGGCCTTTCCCAGGCGGTCCACGATCAGTCCCGGCAGGTCGTCCCCCTCGGCGTGAACGATGCGGTAGGCGTCCGTCTCCCGCTCGAGCCGCAGGGTCTTGCGACGCAGGGCATCGGCCGCGCGCAGCTTGCGCCCGAAGAACTCCCTGGGTCGATCCAGGGCGGTGCGCCGGCCCCGGGAGACGAAGCGCAGGCGAATGTCCGAGGACCCGTTGTAGAAGGCGTGCCCGATGAAGCGGGCCGAGCGGTCGACGACCTCGACCAGGGCCCCGTCGGGGGGAGCTTCGCCCCGGGGTACGTCCACGTGACGGGCGTAGACCCAGGGGCCCCGGTGGAGCTCATCGGTCGCAAGACTTACGAGGGGATGGACGATCTTCTTGGCCACGGCGCGCATGGTACGGACCCCGACGCCAGGACGCCCCCGCAACCTTCCTCGGGGCCCCGGCTAGGGCTATCTCCCGGTCCTTCCCACCCGTACCATCGCCCTATGCAGCTCCTAGCCCTGTTCGCCGACCTGACCGCCCTCGTGGGGGGTACCGTCCACTCCATGGTCCCGGGGGAAGAGCCCCGCGTGGCCACGGTCCTGATCCGGGACGGACGGATCGAGGCCGTCGCACCGGACCTCTCGATTCCGGCCGGCGCCACCCGCCACGACGTCTCGGGTCGGCACGTCCTGCCCGGCCTGATCGACGGTCTGGCCCACTTCGACCCCGATCACGACGCGCTGTACCTGGCGGCGGGGGTGACGACGGTGCGCGACTTCGGCGGCGTACGCGCCGAGAACCTGCTGGAGCGCGACGCCGCGCGGCGGGAGCGCACCCCGGGTCCGAACCTGCTCAGCGCCGGCGCGCTGATCGATGGAGACCCGCCGGCCACCAGCGAGGCTGTGATCGTGCGGGACGCCCGGGCCGCCGCGGCCTTCCTCGAGATCCTCTTCGAGGAGGACGTGGACTTCCTCTCCATTCACCTGGGGCTCACCCCCGAAGCCTACGGGCGCATCCTGGAGCTGGCGCGCGAAGAGGAGCTGGCCGTTTGGGGCCCCATCCCCAGGGACGTTCCCTTCGCTTCGGCCCTCTCCCAGGGACAATCCGGCCTGCTCTACCTCGACCGTCTGCTGCCCGAAGCCGCGGGGGTCGGCTGGCACAACGTCCAGCCCGGGGCCTTCGACCCTTCCATCGAGCTCCTGGCCGAGTCGGGGAGCGCCCTCATCCCGGCCCTGCAGGCCAGCGCCCTCAGGCTCTACAACCAGTGGGGTGTGCGGGACCTGCTGCGTCTGCTCTCCTTCTCGTACGAGAACTGGTGGCTGGGGGAGCTTTCCGCCCGCCTGGAAACGCACAAGGAGCAGGACCTCACCCTCGGGGAGAAGGTCCTCGAAAAACAGCGCGCGCTGCTCAAGCGCCTGCACGAAGCCGGAGTCCCCTTGGTTCCGGGATCCGCTTCGCCGCACCCCTGGCTCTTTCCGGGGCAGGCGCTGCACCAGGAGATGGCCCAGTGGGTCCAGGCGGGCATCGAACCGGGCGAGGTCCTGCGGCTGGCGACACGGGGTACGGCGGAGGTGCTCGGGATCGCCGACATCGCGGGTTCCGTCCGCCCCGGCCTGCAGGCCGACCTCGTGTGCGTGGACGCGGACCCGCGCGAGGGCCTGGACACCCTGTTCACGCCTCATCTCGTGGTGATCCGCGGACGGACCCTCGAGCGTCGAGACCTCGCGGATCTGCTCGAAGGCCTGGCCCAGCGCTTCGCCGAGGAGCGCGAGGTGCTCGCCACGCCGATGGAAGTTCCGCCGCCCCCCACCCCGGAGGGCGCCTTGGTGCTCGAGGGCATCGTGGAGACCCGCGCGGCGACGCAGCGACTGTCTTCCGAGCACTACCGGGTGGTGCGCGCTCCCGACGGTCAGACGGTCTACTGCGGCCGCGTGCAGTTTCCGACCCTGAAGGACAAGCCCGAACGCTGGATGACGGTGCAGCAGTTCGTCAGGGACGGCCAGATCGAGAGCTTTCAGATCGTCATGAACAACGGCGAGGACGAGCTGGTCGTCAACGGTCTATGGACCGCCCAGCGCATGCGCATGGAGCGGCGCTTCAACGGAGCCTTTCAGGACAACCAGAGCAGCCCGCAGCGTCCGCTGTGCGTGAACGTCGGCAGCGTCACGGCGCTGATGATTCTGGGGCAGCACGAGGACACGCGTCCCTTCTCCACCCTGACCTTCCACGAGGCCCTGGAACCGGAGTTCGCGAACTGGAGCATGGAGCTCGACGACAAGGGCCAACACCAGGTGCGCACGCACACGGGTCGCATGGCCTTCCGCTTCACGCCGCAGGGCTCGCCCGAGCTGTGGCACACCAAGGTGGGGGACGGCCTGCTGGAAACGGCCCTGGTCCCAGGGAGCGAGAACACCTTCGGAGGCCCCGGCCACCCCCTGCCCGCATCCAAGCGGCTCAAGGCCCAGGCCACCGAGGCTGCGGCGGAGACCGGGGGCGATGGCTCTCCGGAGGGCGGTTCGGTCCGCAAGGACTCGCAGTCCGAAGGACCCGAGGAAGATTGACCGCAACCTCCCGCGCCCGGGGCGATCCCCCTGGGTGGGTGGGGGGTCGTGGGTGGGAGGCGCTCGCTGGGTTAGTCTAGGCGGCGATGGACTTCCCGAGCTCCGAACTGCAACCGGCCCGGCCGGGCGAATTCCCGGACCTCGTGATCGGCCCCCTGCGGGTGTGGCCGCCGGTGGTGCTCGCGCCCATGGCCGGCGTCACGAACTACGCCTTCCGCAGCCTGTGCCGGGAGTTCGGGGCCGGGCTCTACGTGTCCGAGATGATCACGGCCCGGGGATACCTCGAAGGCAACCGGCTGACCCGCATCCTGGCCAGCTCCCACCCGGACGAGAAACCGCGCTCGGTGCAGATCTACGGCACCGACCCGGTCGACGTCGGGGAAATGGCGCGCGCCCTGTGCGCGGAGGGGGTCGAGCACATCGACATGAACTTCGGATGCCCGGTCCCGAAGGTCACCCGCCAGGGCGGGGGCAGCGCGGTGCCGCTCAAGCCCCGGCTCCTGGCGCGCATCGTGCGCGCGGCGGTGCTCGGTGCCGGCCCTGTTCCGGTGACCATCAAGGTGCGTCAGGGGTTGACCCCCGAGCTCGAGACCTACCTCGAAGCGGGCAAGGTCGCCCAGGAGGAAGGGGCCAAGGCCATCGGCCTGCATGCGCGCACGGCAGCCCAGCTGTACTCGGGCCAGGCGGACCGTTCCGCCATCTCCAAGCTGGTCCAGGCCGTGGACCTGCCGGTCCTCGGCAACGGGGACATCTGGGAGGCCTGGGACGCCCTGTCCATGATGCGCGAGACCGGGTGCGCCGGCGTGATCGTCGGCCGAGGGTGCCTCGGACGACCCTGGCTGTTCGAGGACCTGGCCGCCGTCTTCGACGGGCGACCGCCCCCCGAGCCGCCCACCTTCGGCCGCATCGTGGAGATCATGGGTCGTCACGCCGAACGCTTGATCGATCTGTTCGGACCGAAGATGGGCATGCGCCAGATGCGCAAGTGGTGCACCTGGTACACGATCGGTTTTCCGGGCTCGGCCCGCCTGCGAGGTAGGCTCGTGCGGGTGGACGACATGGAGTCGATGCTGGCCCTGTTGGGGGAGATCGATCCGAAGACGCCCTTCCCCCCGAGCGCCTTGCGCGCCCATCGGGGCAAGGGGGGACGCTCCCAGGCCAGGGTCTGTCTGCCCGAGGGCTACCTCGACACGCTCGACGACGACACGCCCCCGCGCAGCCCGCGCACCCGCGAGGAAATCGAAGCCTGGGAGAAGTCGCTCTCCGGCGGCTAGGGCATGGGGCCGTCGGCCGAGGTCATCGTGGTGGGGGCCGGCGCGGCCGGTCTGTGGGCCGCGGCGCGGGCGGCGGAACTCGGGCTCGACGTGCTCGTGCTCGAGAAGACGCCGCGCACGGGCACCAAGGTCCTGGCCAGCGGCGGAGGCCGCTGCAACCTGACCACCACCCTGCCGCCCGACGAGGCTGCCCGTCGCTTCGGACCCAAGGCCGAGCGCTTCCTGCGACGTGCCTTTCGCTCCCTGACCCCGACCCTCGTGCGCGACCATTTCCACGGCCTGGGCGTGCCCACCGTCGAAGAGGCCCTGGACAAGATCTTCCCCGCGTCGGGTCGGGCCCGGGACGTGCGCGACGCCCTCGAGACCTGGGGACGCGCAGGAGGGGTTCGCATCGGGACCGAGTGCCGCGTCCGAGGGGTTCGCGCCGAAAGCGAGCTGTGGCACGTGCACGCTGCCGACGGACGTTCCTGGAGCGCCCCCCAGCTGTTCCTGTGCGCTGGAGGGAAGAGCTACCCGCGCACGGGAACCACCGGGGAGGGCTACGACTGGCTGGCCGAACTCGGCCTCGAAATCGCGCCCTTGGCGCCCGCCCTTGTCCCCGTGCGTTCGCCGGACGAGGACGTGGGCCGGCTGGCCGGGATCAGTCTCCCCAACCCCCACGTGCGCCTGCAGGACTCCCGTGGCCGTCGCGTCGGCAGCAGCCAGCGCCCGATCCTCTTCACCCACGTCGGCCTGTCCGGTCCCGGGGCCATGGACCTTTCCGAGGCGATCGCCCGGGCCGAGGCCAGCGGCGGGGAGTCCCACCGGTTCCTCCTGGACCTCGTGCCGGATCTCGGACGGGACGAGCTGCGCCAGGTCCTGATCGACCTCGGCTCCCGGGCGGGAGCCCCGAAGTTGATCCGGGTCCTCGCGCCCACCCTGGAGCGCGAGCTGCCACGGCGCCTCGTTGCCCTCGTGCTCGAACGCTCCGGACTGGCGGCAGGGGCCCGGGCCAACGAACTGGCACGCGCGTCGCGCCACGCCGTGGTCGAAGGCCTGAAGGGCTTTGGAGTCGAGGCCACGGGAACCCTGGGCTACGACCAAGCCGAGGTCACGGCGGGGGGCCTCGCCCTGCACCAGGTCGATCCCGGCAGCATGCGGGTTCGGGGGTACCCGGGCCTGTTCTGTTTCGGCGAGCTCCTGGACTACGCCGGCCCGATCGGAGGGCTCAACTTCCAGGCGGCCTTCTCCTGCGCCGAGCTGGCGGCCCACAGCGCCGCCCGGGGAACGTAGTTCAGCGCGCGAGCGCGCCGTATTCCCGCAGCACGCGCACGAGCGTGGCGCGCACCTGCGCCTCGTCCCCCAGGAGGCTCCTCCAGCGCGCGTTGGCGCGCTCCATGAGCTTCTTGTCCCGCTGGCTCGATCGGTTCCACTTCTTCAAGAACGACTCCCACTTCTCGGCGCCCGGCAGCCGCTCCCGCAGTTCGTGGGGGTCGGACGAAACGTCCTCCCACAGGGCATGCAGGTTCACCAAGGTGGGACCGTAGTCGCCTACGGGCGGCGTGCCCCGCAGCAGGCAGTCGGCCATGGCTTCGCGCAGACCGCGGTAGCGCCGAACGCCCTGGAAGATCTCGCCGACCTTTTCGTAGAGCTTCTTCTGCTTCGAGGCGGCCACGGGCGCCTTCCAGCGCTTCCACTCGTCGAGCACGTGGTGAACGATGCCGAGCACGTCCACGTCCGGCATCTCGATCGTCTCCCCGGAAGACCAGGCGTCGTACAGGGTGACGCCGGGATAGGCGCGTCCCTGGCGATCGGTGTAGACGTGCCCGAAGGCACCCAGGGCGAGGTGCTGGGAACCGTCGTCGAGGATCTTGAGGCAGATGGCCCGCGCCAGGTCCGCCCTCGGGACCAGCCCCGCCAGGGCGTTCTCGAACACGAGCTCGGGGTCGCGCGGGTCCCCGGTCCGGCGGATCTCACCTTCCCGCCAGTCGTAGTCCCAGGCGCGGGGCAGGCTCGTGCCTTCGCGTCCGAACACGCGCTCGTGCAAGGAGCGATAGTGCCGGTCGTCCCGGTCGAGCATGCGACGCGGGACCGGTTGGCCGGGAGCGTGCACCTCCGGGTCGAAGTAGCCCGGCGGATCGGCCGCGGGGAGCAGACCCGGGTCGATCTCCTCGGCCTCGGAGAGAAAGGCGATCAGCTTGGCCTGGAACGTGTCGAGGTAGGAAACCTCCAGCCGAAACCACTCGGCCACGTCGTCCCTTTCGCCGGGGTCGAGCCCCTTCCAGGTGCGCCGCAGGGTCTGGTCGTCCGGGTCCGCCTCGGCGCCCGACGGGAAGGTCGAAGCACACACCGGCGCGGCAACCGCCGGAGCGAGGACAGCCAGGGCCGAGAGCAAGAGAGGCCGCATGGGCTCATCCTGCCATCGGTCCGGGCCTCCTGGGAAGGGAAGCTCCCTGGGGACTGTGCAACCCCCAAGAGAACGACCCGCAGCTCCTTGCGGATAGGAGCGGCGGGTCGTGCAGGGGGGAGAGCCCAAGAGACCTTCCCCTCCCCGCGCGGGACCGGGCCGAACGCGCCCAGCCGTTTCCACCGAACGCCGGCGATCCCGGAGGAGATGACGGTCTCTTGGATACGAGAAAGCTACCCGGCCCCGGGGCGCGGGCCCCAAAATCCCCCTAGGAGTTCTCCTCGCCACCCCGTCGTCGGGGGCGACGGCGGCGAGAACGGCGTCGACGACGGGGGCGACGTCGCAGGTGGTCCATTTCTTCCGGGGAGAGCTCCTCCAGGCGACGCCGCCGCTCGACCCAACCCTCGTAGACGTCCCAGCCCTGGCCCCAGGCCGCCGAACGCAGGCGGAAGAGCTGCAGGGCCGACTCGAAGTCCTCGCTCATGAGAAAGCCGGTCGTGCTGCGCGTCTTGGTGGAGGGCTGGGTGAAGCGGGGCTGGCTGGCGATGATGCGCTTGGCCCGCTCCACGGCTCGCTTGGAGAGACGCGCCGGCACGGCCAGGGGCTCGATGGCCTCGCCGGCCAGCTGGAACAGGTCACTCTCCCCGGTGGCGAGGGGATTGGGGTCCCCGGCGCGCATGGCCTTGTGCTCGATGACCCGCAGGAAGAGCACGGACAAGAGCAGCTCGACGCCGGGCTTCGCGCCCGCGTGGATGTCGTTGTCCAGGGCCTCGAGCAGGCGCCAGTAGCTGTCGGCCCGGTCGTGGGCGGCCCAGTCCGGATCGTCCCGCGTCCCCAGGAACTGATCGACTTCCGGCATCAGGGTCGCCAGGGCCCCCGAGGCCCGCATCATGCGCACCGCTCCCAGGGACGTTCCCGAACGGGTCAGGCGCAGGATCTCCTCCAGGACGCGCGGCTTGGCCGACTGGTCCAGCTTGGGGGCCAGGCGTCCCATCGCGCGCCAGGTTCCGTCATCGATCCGAAACCCCAGTCGCGTCGCGAACTTGATGGCCCGCAGGATGCGCACCGGGTCCTCGGCGAAGCGCAGGTCCGGGTCGCCGATGGTGCGCAGGCGACCGGCCTCGAGATCCGCCAGGCCTCCCACGTAGTCGTGGATCACTTCCTCGAACGGATCGAGCAAGAGACCGTTGATCGTGAAGTCCCGGCGGCGTGCATCCTCCTCCGCCGTTCCGTACTCGTTGTCCTCGGTGATCAGGACGCCGTCGTCCGCACGGCGGCCGCTGTCCTCGCTGCGGAAGGTCGCCGTCTCGATCACGTTGTCGCCGTAGACGACGTGCACCAGCCTGAATCGTCGGCCGATGATGCGGCCGTTGCGGAACAGACGCTTGATCTGGCGCGGATGGGCCTGGGTGGCGATGTCGTAGTCCCTGGGGCGTCGACCCAGCAGGAGATCGCGTACGCAGCCCCCGACCAGGTAGGCCTCGTAGCCACTCCTCTGGAGTCGCGAGAGGACCCGCAAGGCGTCCTGGTTGGGGACCACGATGTCCCCGGCGGGGATCACCCGGTCCGCCTGCGGCCGGTGGGGGAGGTCGTCCTCGGACTCGTCGCTCATGGGCGAAAAATATCCCCGGATCACCAGCGCCGGGCTCAAGGGCCCGGGGATCGACGCGGCGGCACGGGGGACGAGAGTACCCCGCCGACGGGGC
>JAUIEE010000101.1 GCA_030428965.1 bacterium
CGACCTGCAGAAGTTCCTCGAGGGCGAGATCACGAAGGACTACTTCGAGTCCTCGCCGCTGCACTTCCTGCCCCAGATGCCCGAAGGCGACCACCTCGACCGGCTGCGCGAGCGCTTCATCCTGATCACCCACGGCACCGGCAAGTGGGAGGAACCGGCCCAGTCCTGGCGCATCGCCGACGCCCTCGGCAAGCGAGGCATTCCCAACCGCGTCGACGAATGGGGCGACGAGTGGGACCACGACTGGCCCACCTGGCGCAACATGCTGCCTCAGTACCTGGACGAGCTGCTTTAAGTCAGCCGCAGATGGGCTCGGAGTACGGTGCCGTCTTCCCAGCCTGGCTCGCCACGTTCGTTGCATTCTGCCTGGGACTGATCCTTGGCGGAGTTCAACTCGCCAAGACCCGTTGGAAGAGACCTGGGGACTTGCTGGTTCTCGCAACAGCGCCCTTGGCGGCCCTTAGCCTCGTGGTGAGTTTCTTGGCCGCCGCATCCAACTCAAACTTCATGCACGGGCTTACCCTCGCGGCAGCCTCATTCCTGATTGGGCTCTTCCCGGCGCTTGTCCTGTGGAGATTCGGTCGCGCCTTGTCCGGAATCACGTTTCTGGCTTATCTGATGCTCACAGTTCCGGGAGCCATACTCAGGATCAAGAGCGGACTCGAGCTAGACCGCTCGATTCGTTTCTGTGAGTCGATCATCCCTGACTTGGTCGCGATCAAAGAACAGGATGGCTGCTTCCCGGTAGTCCTACCAACACAGCCGAACATGTCCTTACCCCCTTTCTTCGATCCACAGCACACCTACTCCCCCTACGGGGGGCTCTGTGGCCAGGACTTCGCGTTCACCCTCTATGATCCTCACGGCCTCTACCGGCCGGTGCACAGGTACTGGTACTCGGATAGAAGCTGGGGCTTCTCGTCCAGCTAGGGAGAACGGGTTTCGCGCAAGGCCTTTCAGTGCCCTAGTGGTCCACAGAGCGTGCTCGAAGGCCCCCAGCACAACCGACTCAGCTCTAGCGCTGTAGCTCGAGCGGCTAGCGGCTACCGCGTTGAAAGAAACCGAAAACCCGGTGAATAGGCTCCTCCCAGGTGCGCACGGCTCGCCCTGAGCCCCGATGAAGACATCGGAAACGACCCCTGCCCTGTCCCCCACTCAGCTGGTGGGGTTCCTCCTGTGGAGGACCGGGATCCTGATCCTGGCCGCCTACTCCTTCTATCGGGGGAGTCGCCTCGCGCTCGAGTTCCTGGATCTGGCGCCCGAGCTCGAGCTCGGGCTGGGCCTGATCGGGGCCGGGGCTCTGCTCGTCCTTACTTCCCTGATCGTCGGGCGGGTCCAGGACGCCCGCGAGGAACGGAGACTGGTCGAATGATCCGACTCTTGAGAACCGCGGGCTTCCTTCTGATCGGCTCTGGAATCCTGGTCATCGCGGTCTGGCTCATCGATCCCCTGCGTCAGCTCGTCGCCGAGCTGTGGCCCAAACTGCGGGAGTTGCCCTGGCCGCTGCAGCTGGGCGCCTCCCTGGCTGGCGTGGGCCTGTTGATCCTGGTGACCTCCCTGATCTGGGAGCGACTGGGAGATCGCGAACAGGACCGGAAGCTGCTCGACGACGAACTCTGAAACCTGAGAAAACCGCAGGAGCCACCATGCTCATCGTGAACACCGACTTCATTCCCGGCCACGAGGTCAAAGAGATGCTCGGCATCGCCCGGGGCAGCACCATCCGCGCCAAGCACGTGGGCAAGGACATCATGGCGCGCCTGCGCACGGTCGTGGGCGGCGAGATCAAGGAGTACACCGACATGATCATCGAATCGCGCGCCGAGTCCGTGCGCCGCATGACGGCCCAGGCCGAGAAGATGGGCGCCAACGCCATCATCAACGTGCGCTTCGTGACCTCCCAGGTGATGGTCGGAGCCGCGGAGCTGTTGGCCTACGGGACGGCGGTCAAGATGGAGCCTGAGCCCTAGGCTTCGCGGCCGACGCTGCGGAAGGGTCAGCTAGTCGCCCACGCAGCCATTGCGCGGGGCATGGCGAACGTGAGGCTCGTGCAGCTCGCTCGCGGTCTGCCCTCGGTGGGAGCCCGCTCCATCCGCTCGAGGCTAGAAGCGATAGCCGGCGGGAACCACGACGATCCCCGATTCGGTCACCCGGAAGCGCTTCTTGTCCTTCTCGAGGTCGTGGCCGATGGTCTCGCCCTCGGGGATTCGGATCCACTTGTCCACGATCGTCTTCTTGAGCTTGGCGCCCTTGCCCACCTCGACGCCGCTGAAGAGGATCGAGCCCTCGACCTCGGAGTCCTCCTCGAGGTAGCAGCGGTTCGAGCAGATCGACTTGCGCACCTTGGCTCCCGAGACCACCACGCCCGGGCAAAGCAAGGAATCGACCACCTCGGCCCGTCGGCCGTCCTCACCGTCGAAGACGGTCTTGGCCGGCGGATCGTTGTGCCAGAGCGTGTAGGTCGGCCACTCGGTGTCGTACAGGTTGAACTGCGGCGCGACGTTGCACAGATCGAGGTTGGCGTCGTAGTAGGCGTCGATGGTGCCCACGTCGCGCCAGTAGGGCAGGCCAGCGCCATTCTGATTCTCGAAGGCGTGGGCGATCACACGGCTCTCGCCGACCATGCGCGGGATGATGTCCTTACCGAAGTCGTGGCTGCTCTCGGCTCCGAGGTTCGCGTCCTCCCGCAGGCGCCGGATGAGCTCCTCGGTCTTGAAGAGGTAGATCCCCATCGATCCAAGGCACATGCCGGGCTCGTCCGGCAGCTCTTTGCCATGGGCGGGCTTCTCCTCGAACGAGAGCACCTGACCGCCCCGATCCGTTTCGAAGATCCCGAAGCGGGGGCTCTCGTCCACCGGAATCTTGACCGTGCCGATCGTGAGGGCCGCGTCGTGCTCCAGGTGCTCCCGCAGCATCTTGCGGTAGTCCATCTTGTAGATGTGATCTCCGGAGAGAATCAGCACCTGGTTAGGCAGGTCCGATTCCAGGGTGTCGATGTTCTGGAAGATGGCGTCCGCGGTTCCTTGGTACCACTTCTCCTCGCCCCCGTGGTGAGGAGGCCGCACCGTGATGAACTGCCCCAGCCTACGGGGCAGGAAGTTCCAGCCGAAGCGTACGTGCTCCTCGAGCGAGCGGGCCTGGTACTGGGTCAACAGGTGGATCTGGCGCAACCCCGAATGGATGCAGTTGCTCAGGGTGAAGTCGATGATCCGGTAGGCACCCCCGAAGGGCACCGCCGGCTTGGCCCGCGAGAGGGTCAGGGGCTCGAGGCGCTTGCCCTGACCGCCGGCCAGGATGAGCGTCAGGGTGCTTTGCAACTCCTCCGTGAGCGATGTGGACACCACGCGTTGACCGACCTCCGGAAACTGAACGGCGAATGGAGCCCCTGGAAGGCGCTCCGGGAATCCCAGCATGCCCTATCCCGGGCCCCCTGGACAGGATTTCCTGGAAGGCGGCCAGGTCGGCGCGCATGTAGTTGATGTCCCCAGCGCCGGCCGTAACCTATTAGCCCCTCAGCGCGACTCGAGGCGAGCTACGGCTCACCTGTGGTCGCCGGTTCTCGAGCCCCCTCCGTTCCCCAGAAAGCCGCGAAGACAGGCGTCCGGCGGCGCCGGCGCGCAATCTCTGACATCCCATGGCAAGCGTTCCCGAGACCACCGTTCTGTTTCGATTGGACCAAGGTCATTGCCGGGATCTCGAACACTCGCTCGGCCTCGAGTGGTTGGAAACCGATGGCCTCGGAGGCTATGCCTCTTCGACCGTCCCCTTCTGCCCGACCCGTCGCTACCACGGACTCTTGGTCGGCTATCCCGAAGGGAGCTCCAAGCGGCACGTCTTCCTCTCACGCTTCGAGGAAACCGTCCGGGCGGACGACGCGGAGACCCCGCTCTCCTCGGCGCGCTACTCGGATACCTGGTCGCCCGCCGGGCATTCGAACCTGGTGTCCTTCGAGCTCGCGCCTTGGCCGACCTCGGTCTACCGCAGTCCCCTGGGGGAAGTGACGCGCGAGGTGCTCCAGGTTCGCGGGGAAGGCGTGACCCTGAGCCGCTACTCCCTGAGGGGAGCGAAGGCCGCGACCCGGCTCGAGCTGCGCCCCTTCCTTCCCTATCGGGAGGCCGATGCCCTGACGGTCGAGAACGGAGAGCTCGACCCGGACGCCGAGCGTCTCCCCAAGGGCATTCGCTGCCGGCCCTACGCGGGGCTGCCCGCCCTTTCGATCACCGTCGGCCAGGGCAAGCCCGCCTTCGAGGCCGAGCCCCTCTGGTACCGGGGTCTCGACTACACGGCCGACAGGCGCCGGGGCTACCCCAGCAGCGAGGATCAATTCACCCCCGGGGTCTTGCGCATCCCCTTCGCGAGCGACGGCTCCATCGTCGTTGCGGCCACCACAGGTGCAGCCGTCGAGAACCCCGAGGCCCTCTGGAAGAAGGAGACCACGCGGCGCGCCCGGTTGACGAAGGGCTTCGCCAAGGCCGCCACGCCGGCCCACTTCCGCTCCGCCCTGGCGGCCGAGGACTTCCTGTATCGCTCCCCGACCGGAAGGCTCGGCGTGAACGCCGGCTACCCGTGGTTCGTCGAGTGGGGTCGGGACACCTTCATCGCCCTCCCCGGCCTCACCCTGGCCCGCGGCCAGCTGAAGGAGTGTGGCCAGGCGCTCACCGGAGCGCTGGAGTACCTGCAGGACGGACTTCTCCCCAACGTCTATGGACGAACCAAGGCGGACTGCCACTACGGCTCCGCCGACGCAGCTCTATGGTTCGCCCGGGCCGTGCAGCTCTACGAGATGGCCGGCGTCACGAGCTCCAGGATCGCCAAGGATTTCCTTCCCGCCCTCGAAGAGATCGCCGGCGCGTACCTGGACGGAACGGCGCTGGGCCTGAAGGCCGAGGACGGACTCCTGCACGCCGGGAGCAGCGAGTTGAACGCGACCTGGATGGACGCCCGGACCCCCCAGGGACCGGTGACACCCCGCAAGGGCTTCCCCGTGGAGATCAACGCCCTGTGGTATTCGCTGCTCGAGCACCTCGAGCACCTCCATGGCCATCACGGAACGGCCAAGGCCAAGAAGAAGTGGACGGCCTTGCGCCGTGAGGCCAAGCGCAACTTCCTGGCCCGCTTCTGGAAGCAGGACGAGAAGAGGCTGATCGACGTGTGGGACTCGGAGTCCCCCGACGAGAGCATTCGTCCCAACATGGTGATCGCCGCCGCCCTGGAGTACAGCCCCCTGACCCGGGCCCAGCGCGAGGGGGTAGTGCTGTGCGCCCGGGAGCATTTGCTGACCGATCGCGGCCTGCGCACGCTCTCCCCGGAGGACGATGCCTACGTGCCGCGCTACGAAGGTGGTCCCGAGGAACGGGACGCGGCCTACCACCAGGGAACCGTCTGGCCATGGCTGCTGGGCTTCTACTGCGAAGCCTCGCTGCGTGCCTTCGGCTCGCGCAAGTCCGAACGTAGGGCCCTGCTTCGCCTGTGGGGCGTGCTCGAGGGCGAGCTGGATCGGGCAGGGCTGGGCCACATGTCCGAGGTCTTCGACGGCGACGAGCCCCGGACCCCCGGCGGGACCATCGCCCAGGCCTGGAACACGGCCGAGTACCTGCGGGCGTCAGCGCTGCTCTCCAAGAGTCGCCGATGAGAGTCCTGATGCTCGGCTGGGAGTTCCCCCCCCACATCTCGGGTGGCCTTGGAACCGCCTGCCACGGCATCACCAAGGGACTGGCCCACCACGGGGTCGATCTCTTGTTCGTCGTCCCCAGGGAATACGGAGACGAGGATGAACGCTATGCGCGCATCGTGGGCTGCAACCGGCTGCCGGTCCGATCCCGGAACAAGCCGCGCCTGCACTGGTTGCACGTCCCGAGCCCGCTACGTCCCTACCAGAACCTCACCAGCTACCGGGAACACCTCGACGCCGAGTTCCCCACGCAGATCGCGGGGGGCTACGGCGCCGACCTGCACGAAGAGGTGGTCCGCTACGCCGAGGCCATGCTCGAGCTCGCTCTCTCGGAGCCGTTCGACGTGATCCACGCCCACGACTGGATGACCTACCCGGCGGGTCTGGCCCTCAAGCAGCTCTCGGGCAAGCCCCTGGTCTGCCACGTCCATTCCTGTGAGATCGACCGCAACGTCCTGGCTCCGGATGCCAACATCGAGGCCATCGAGCAGGAGGGTTTGAGCGGTGCCGACCGCACGGTCTGCGTCAGCCGCTTCACCGCGTCCCGGATCCACGATCGCTATCGCGTCGACCCGAATCGGATGCGAGTGGTCCACAACGCCGTGGAGCTGCTTCGCGAGCCGGCCCCGGCCAAGGCCGGCGGCAGGAAGGTCGTGTCCTTCCTCGGCCGCATCACCCACCAGAAGGGGCCCGAGATCTTCCTCACGGCGGCCGCCCAGGTCCTGGCCCGGGACCCCGAGGTCGCCTTCGTGATGGCCGGAGACGGCGACCTGCGCCGATCCATGATGGCCAGAGCCGAGAGCCTCGGCATCGCGGAACGGGTCGAGTTTCCCGGCTTCCTATCCGGGGAAGAGGTCGATCGACTGTTCGCCCGCAGCGACCTGTTCGTGATGCCCTCGGTCTCCGAGCCCTTCGGAATCGCGAGCCTGGAAGCGGTGGCCGCCGGGGTGCCCGTCATCGTGTCCAGGCAGAGCGGAGTCTCGGAGGTCCTGCGGCACAGCGTCACCTTCGACCACTGGGACGCCGACGCGCTCACGACCAAGATCCTCACGTTGCTCGCCTCACCCCGCCTGCGGCAGGAGCTGGTGAGAGGGGCCCAGGAGGAGCTCGACTCGTTGCGGTGGGAGGAAAGCGCCCAGAAGCTCCTGAACATCTACGGGGAGCTGTGCGCGTGACCGCCGTCGTCTTCTACTTCCAGGTCCACCAGCCTTACCGGCTGAACCGCTACGAGTTCGGTGACATCGGCAAGCACCAGAACTACTTCAACGACGACCTGAACAAGCGCATTCTCCAACGCGTCGCCGAGCGCTGCTACCTTCCGATGAACGAGCTCCTGCTCCGCAGCATCGAGAAGACCGGGGGACGCTTTCGCTGCTCGTTCTCGCTCTCGGGCACGGTCCTGCAGCAGCTCGAGGACTGGGCCCCCGAGGCCCTGGACTCCTTCGTCACGCTCTCCGAGACGGGTGCGGTCGAGTTCCTGTGCGAGACGGCCTTTCACTCCATGGCCTCCCAAGGAAGTCGGCGGGAGTTCCTGGCCCAGGTCGAAGAACACCGCTCTCGCATCGAGACCCTGTTCGGCCAAAGCCCGACCACCTTCCGCAACACCGAGCTGGTGTTCGACAACACGATCGCCCGGGAAGTCGAGGCCCTGGGTTTCGACGTCCTCTTGGCGGAAGGCGCCGACCGGCTCCTCGACTGGCGCAGCCCACGCCGCGTCTACCGTCCCGAGGGCTGCAGGCGCCTCAAGCTCCTCCTGCGCGACTACCTGTTCTCCGACGACATCGCCTTCCGCTTCAGCAACCCCGAGTGGGAGTCCTACCCCCTCATGGCGGACACCTTTGCCAGCTGGCTCGAGAAGGCTTCGGTCGAGGACACCTTCATCGGCCTGTTCATGGACTACGAGACCTTCGGAGAGCACCAGGACAAGAGCACCGGGATCCTCGACTTCATGGAGCACCTGCCGACCTTCGTCCTGGAGGGCCCCAACCTGTCGTTCAAGACTCCCGGGGAGATCGGTCGAGAGAACGAGCCCGAAATGACCCTGGACGCCCCCACCCCCATCTCCTGGGCCGACGAGGAGCGGGACCTGACCGCCTGGCTGGGCAACCACATGCAGAAGGCGGCCCACGAGGCCCTCTACGCCCTGGAGGAGGACGTGCTGCGGGCCTCCAGCCTGGGGCATCCCGAATTCGAGCGGACCTGGCGCAAACTGACCACATCCGACCACGTCTACTACATGTGCACGAAGTTCCGATCCGATGGAGACGTGCACGAATACTTTACCCCCTATGAATCGCCGCACGATTCCTTCATTCTCTTCATGAACGTGCTGGACGACCTGTCCACGAGAGTTCGTAGGGCCCTTTCCAAGCCTCCGCACCACGACGATACGAGGACCTAAGCGTGTCCAACACCTTCACGCTCTTCGAGACCAGTTGGGAAGTCTGCAACAAGGTCGGTGGGATCCACACGGTGATCTCGACCAAGGCCAAGACCATGGTCGAGCGCTTCGGCGACGACTACGTCACCATCGGCCCATGGCTGCTCTCCGACACCGAACGTGAGCTTCCCTTCGAGGACGACCCGGCCTTCGCCAGGTTCGCCGAGTCCTGCCGCGAGATGGGCATCCCCGTGCGCGTGGGACGCTGGACGATCCCCGGCCGCCCGCTGACGATCCTGGTCGAGTTCTCCCGGCTCTACGAGGAGAAGGACGACATTCTCTCCGAGCTCTGGGAGGACTACGGCGTCGACTCGATCTCGGGCACCTGGGACTACGTCGAGCCGGTCCTGTTCGGCTACGCCGTCGGTCGCGTGGTCGAACGCTGGTGGGAGGAGTTCCTCGCTCCCGAGCATCGGCGCGCCGTGTTGCACTCCCACGAGTGGATGACCGGCTCCTCGCTGCTCTACCTCAAGCGGGTCATCCCCGCCATCGGGACGGTCTTCACGACCCACGCCACCATGCTCGGGCGCGCCCTGTCCGCCATGGGCCATTCCCCCGAGGACGGGCTGGGCGAACAGACTCCGACTCAGCTGGCCGAGACCCACGGGGTCCAGGCCAAGCACTCGATCGAGGGCGTCTGCGCCCGGGAAGCCGATGCCTTCACCACGGTGAGCGAGATCACCGCCCAGGAAGCCCTGCTGCTGCACGAGCGCATGGCGGAGCCGATCCTGCCCAACGGCATCGATCTCGAGGTGGTCGACGAGCTGGCTGGATCGACCCAGCGTCAGGAAGCTCGCACCCTGCTGCAGCAGACCGCTTCCCGGTTCTTCGGCGAGGAGATCGGAGACGCGGCCTTCTTCTGCGTTTCCGGCCGCTACGAGTTCCACAACAAGGGCATCGATCTGCTCTTGGACGCCGCCCTGGAGCTCAACCAGCGCGAGGGTCGTCGGGTCGTGCTCTTCGTCCTCGTACCCGCCGGAAACTCCGGCGTACGCAGCGAGTTTCTCGACCGCCAGAAACAGGGCCTGGCCCAGATCGACGGCCCCATGGGCTTCTCGACCCACAACCTCTTCGACGAGGACGAGGATCCGGTCCACAAGCACCTGCGTCAGCGGGGCTTCGAGAACTCCCCCGACACGCGCGTCAAGGTGATCCAGATCCCGATCTACCTGGGACCCGGCGATGACCTCTTGGGCTTGCCCTACGAGGCGGTCCTGCGCGCGATGGACCTGTCGTGCTTCCCCTCCTACTACGAGCCCTGGGGCTACACCCCCCAGGAGAGCCTCGCGGTCGGAGTCCCCACCATCACCTCGGACTACGCCGGCTTCGGCCGCTGGGCCAACGGGGCCGCCCTGACGCCGGACAACGGCATCACCGTGCTCGAGCGCGTCCACGTCGAGTACCCGAGCGTGCTCGAGAGCCTGGTGGAGGTGCTGGAGGACTTCCTGAAAGCGGACGGCAGCGCCCGGGAATGGGAAGCCATCTGTCGCGAAACGGCTCGCCTCACCTCCTGGGAAGACCTGTCCACCAACTACCATCAGGCCTACACCCTGGCCCTCGACAGCGTCCAGACCCGTCTCGAGGAGGGCGTGCCCCAGTCGCGTCGCCCGCGGCGCTCGGTGGTCATTCAAGCGGACCACGAGGGCGAGCAGCCGAAGCTGCGCTCCTTCGACGTCGCCGCAACCCTGCCCGAACAGCTGGCCGGCCTGACGCGCCTGACGCGCAACTACTGGTGGAGCTGGGACCCGGTCGGCTCACGCCTGTTCCAGGAGCTCTCCCCCATCGCCTGGGAGGCCCACCACCACAACCCGGTCCTGGCCCTCAAGCGGGCCTACCCCGAAGACCTCGAGGAGCGCGCCCAGGATGCACCGTTCGTCAAGCGCCTCAAGGACGTCCTCGGGCGCTTCGACGAGTACCTGAAGGAAGCTCCGCAGGAGTCCGAAGGGCTCACCGCGGAGAGTCCGGTGGCCTACTTCTGCGCCGAGTTCGGCATCCACGAATCCCTGCGCATCTACAGCGGAGGCCTCGGGGTCCTGGCCGGAGATCACCTCAAGTCGGCCAGCGACCTGAACATCCCCCTCGTCGCGGTGGGCATCTTCTACCGCTTCGGGTACCTGACCCAGCGCATCAGCTCGAACGGAGACCAGATCCCGCTCGACATCGAGAACGATCCGCGCTCGCTCCCCATGGAGCCCGTGCTCGACGCCAATTCGCATCCGCTCGAGGTCTCGATCCCTCTCCCGGGCCGCAACCTCTTCCTGCGTGCCTGGCGCGTCCAGGTCGGACGCGTGACCTTGTTCCTCCTGGATGCCAACACCCCCTCGAACCAAGAGGACGATCGGGACATCACCAAGAACCTCTACGGGGGTGATCAAGAGACGCGCCTGCAGCAGGAGATCGTGCTGGGTCGCGGAGGCGTACGCCTCCTGCGGGCCCTCGAGATCCAGCCCTCCGTCTTTCACATGAACGAGGGCCACGCCGCCTTCCTGACCCTCGAACGCGTGGGACAGCTCATGCGCAAGGAGGGCTTGCCCTTCGAAGAGGCCCGCGAGTACGTCCGCGCCACGTCCCTGTTCACCACGCACACTCCCGTCCCCGCCGGACACGACCGCTTTGGTGAAGACCTGATGCGGCGCTACTTCTCGGACGTGCCCGACTCCGTCGGCGTGCCGTGGGAGAAGTTCTGGTCCTTTGGCCACGCGGGCGAGGGGGACGGGACGTTCAACATGACGTACCTGGCGATCCACTTCGCCTCTTACGTCAACGGCGTCAGCCAGCTGCACGGCACGGCCTCCCGCCAGCTCCTGCACCCCCTGTGGCCCGGTCTCCTGGAGAGCGAGACCCCCGTCGGCTCGGTCACCAACGGCATCCACCTGGGCACCTGGACGGCGCCCGAGATCGCCGCCGTGCTCGGCGTCAAGGACCGCCCCATCCGCGGCCAGGACTTCGCCAAGAAGCTGACGGCCAAGGCCCTGGCCGAGGTCTGGAAGGCCAGGCAGGGGCTCAAGCGCCTCCTGCTCGAGCGCATCCGCGTCTCCACCAAGCGCGCGTTCGTCGAGCGCAGCGACAACCCGAGCCTGTTGACGCGCACCCTCGACGGGCTCGACGACAACGCCCTGCTCATCGGATTCGCGCGCAGGTTCGCCCCCTACAAGCGGGCCAACCTGATCTTCCAGGACGTCGATCGCCTGAGGGCCATCCTCGACAGCACCGATCGGCCGGTTCGTCTGCTCATCGCCGGCAAGGCTCACCCCCGTGACGAGCACGGCAAGGACCTGCTGCGGGGCATCGTCGAAGTCAGTCGCCAGGAAGAGTTCATGGGGCGGGTCTTCTTCCTGGAAGACTACGACATGGACCTGGCGCGCTACCTGGTCCAGGGCGTGGACATCTGGCTCAACAACCCCACGCGCATGCTGGAAGCCAGCGGGACGTCGGGCATGAAGGCGGCGGCCAACGGCGTCCTCAACCTGTCGATCGCGGACGGCTGGTGGCCCGAGGCCTACGACGGCCAGAACGGCTGGGTGATCGCCGATGCACGCACCTACAGCGACCAGGAACTGCAGAACCAGCTCGATGGCGGAGCGCTCTACCGCCTGCTCGAAGACGAGGTCCTGCCCAAGTTCTTCACCCGGGACAAGGACGGCGTCCCGACGCGCTGGATGGCGATGGTGCGCGAGTGCCTGCGGACCATTCCGCCGGCCTTCAACACCGACCGCATGGTCGGCGACTACCTGGAGCAGGCCTACGCCCGGCTGAGCAAGAATCCGGCTCGCCTGGGGGGCGACAACCGCCCGGCCCTGCGCTCGCTGGTGCAGGAACGGCACCGAATCAAGCGCGGCTTCGCCGACGTCCGCATCCAGTCCATCGAAGTCGGCGAGCTCTCCGGCATCCGCGTCGGCGATCCCCTCGACGTGCGCGTGGAGGTCGAGCTGGGCTCCCTGCAACCCGAGGACGTGGTCGTCGAGCTCGTGGTGGGACACTCGAATCGCTCCGGGGACCTCGATCGGCGCAAGACGGTTCCCCTCGAGCGCTCCAGGTCGTCGTCCTCCTCGCCCTACGTCTTCGAAGGCTCCCACGAGACCGACCGCTCCGGCACCTTCGCCTACGGCGTCCGGGTCCGCCCGAACCCCGAGCAGACGGGCGGCAGCCTCGACAACCTGGTGCTGTGGGCCTGAGGGAAGCTCGCTGTCGGTGTCGAGGGGGCCAGGTGAGCCCCCGCGCTTGAATCCGGTCGAGCTGGCGCCCAAAGGGTCCCCCATGGGTTCCCTGAGCGATCTCTCGTCCGAAGTCTCCTCCATCGTCGACTCCGTCAGCCCCGCGGTTCTCTCGGTACGCACGCTCCTCTCGGGACGAGGGCAGCTCGGAGGTGGATCGGGGATCCTGTTCACCCCCGATGGCTACGCCCTGACCAACAGCCACGTCGTACGGGGAGCGACCGCGATCGAGGTCGAGCTGGAAAGCGGCGAGACGGCCGTGGCCGACCTGATCGGCGACGATCCCGCCACCGATCTGGCCCTCCTGCGCATCGGCACGAACGAGCCTCTGCCCCACGTCCCCCTGGGCGATTCGAACGCCCTGCGGGTCGGTGAAACGGCGATCGCCGTGGGCTGCCCCTTCGGGCTGGCACGCACGGTCACGCTGGGGATCGTGAGCGCCCTCGGACGCTCCCTTCCCAGCCCCACGGGCCACCGCATCGAGGGCGTCATCCAGACCGACGCCCTGCTCAACCCGGGCAACTCGGGCGGTCCGCTGGTCGATGGTCAGGGACAGGTCGTGGGCATCAACACCGCCCTGCATCCAGGCGGCCAGGGGCTGTGCTTCGCGGTCCCTTCCAACACGGCGGCCTTCGTCACGACCGAGTTCCTGCGCCACGGTCGCGTCCGCCGGGCCTTGCTGGGCATCCACGCGGAGGAGGTCCTGCTCCCGAAGGCCGTGACCACGCGCCTGGGGCTGAAGACCGCGCGCGGAGTCCTGGTACGACGCGTGGCCTCCGGCTCGCCGGCACGATCCGCCGGGCTGCGCAAGGGCGACATCCTGGTGCAACTCGGCACGAGCACCATCGAGACCGTGGCCGACCTGCACCGCGCCTTGAACGGCGAGACCATCGGGCAGGCCCTCGACCTGGCCCTCGTGCGCCAAGGCAAGCTCGAGACCCGGCGCGTCGTGCCCGGCGACGCCAGCCTGGGCTGAGGCCGGCGAGGTCGCCTCACTCCTCGACCAGCTCCCCGTCGATCACGCGCGGGGCTTGGTCGAAGGTCGGCCGATCCCCGGCGTTCGGCTTCACGTAGCTCGAGTCGTTCGGCACCACCAGGTCCGTGGCCGGCAGCAGCGAGATGGATCCGTTCGCCCCCGCATCCAGCTCGAGCTCTTCCT
>JAUIEE010000102.1 GCA_030428965.1 bacterium
GCGGCGGTGGGCTCGTTCACCCCGTTGCCGTTGACCGCTCCACCATCGTCGTACGCCCAGACGAGGACGTCGAGGGAGGCGCCGTTGAACTCCTCGAGCAGGGAACCGACGATCGGGTCCTGCTGGGTCTCGAGGCACGTCCGCGTGTTCTTGTGGTTCGTGATCGAGTTGGTCGAGCTGGTGCCGAAGCTGTTGCAGGTCCCGACACAACCGCCCAGGCCCGAGCACATGATGTCGCAGTTGCTTTGCCCGTCGCAGTGGCTCGCGTTCCAGTTGTGGCCGACCTCGTGGGCCGAGAGGCAGATGCGCGAGGCGAGGCCGGTGGTGAAGCGCGACTGGACCACGCTGTAGGGCAGGCCCCCGGGGCTGTTGCACACGCGGCCCAGCCAGGCGACGCCGATGGTGGAGCCGTCCAGGTCCCGACCGGTGAACAGCTCGGCCAGGTCCCGACGCACGTTGTTCACGAGGTCCGGATCGGAAGCCCACTCGGAGCGGAACTGGTTGAGCAGGGTGCTCGAGTTCGAGCTGGTGTACGGGTCGGCCGCGTTGTCGCGCACGACGAGGGTCGTCACCTCGACTTCGATGTCGACCTCACGCTCGTAGATGTTGCTCATGCGGTAGAGCACCTTCTCCATGTCCGCCACCGTGGCGGCCACCGAGCTGCCGTTGAGCTGGTAGAACTCGAAGTCGGCGTCGCAGGCGATGTCGAAGATCACGTTGCCGGTGACGCGCGAGGTGCCACCGTGGCGCTGGTGCGGAGCGACCTGGAAGTCGTTGCGGTAGCGGTTCAGGAGCTCTTCGGTCCCGCACGAGTAGATCTCCTCGGTGTACTCGTCCTCCAGAGCGTAGGAGACGTGCAGGCTGCGGGGCGCGGCGCCGGGGCGGAAGTCCGTCTCGGGCTGGACGCCGTAGGCCCGGCCATCTCCGAGATGGATCTCGGCGGAGAAGCCCTCGGGGGTGATCGAGCCCAGGACGAAGCTGCCCTCGTAGCCCTCGACTTCACCCCTCACGGTCGTGATCGGCGGAGTCGGGTAGGGGACCAGGCGACCGTCGCGCGGCACGAGCACCTGGAAGCCGTCCCCCCGGATCGAGTCCGGGCGCAGGTTCAGGACGTAGTCGCCGCCGTCCAGGCTCACGCTCGTCAGGAAGTGCGTGGCGGCGTCGGGCAGGGCGCCCATGGAGATCATCTCGTGGCGCACGAGGCCCGGGATCGGGCGTGTGTCTTGCTGGAGGTTCTGGCCCACGGCGATCGGTGAGATCAGGGCGGCCAGGGCCAGGGCGTGGAGGGGACGAATTTGCATCGCTTGTCGAACCTCGGGGGAGGAGGAAGGGGTCCAGTTGGGTCGTACGGGGGCTGCCGGAGCGGGTGCCCCCGCAGTGGAGTGTCCGCCGGACGGGATTTGTTCCCGGGAACCTTTCGATTGTAGGGGGGCATCCCACGGGGCGGGGCCGGAAAGTGCCGGGGGGGAGGGGGCCCCGGGCCGGTAGGATTGGACGCATGTCGTCCAGGATCCAGCGAACCTCAGCCTGTCGAGCCCTCGTCCTGGGGGTAGGGCTGCTCGTGGCCGGGGGCTGTGGCGGTGGCGAGGTGGGGCCGGGGAGCGGGCCGGCGCCCCAGGAGAGGGTCAGCGCTCCTCGGCCGGAATCCTTCGAGGGGCTCGATCCCAAGGCCGTGGAGCTCATCCAGGCGGCCGCGGAGGCCGTGGACGGGGAACCCGCGGATGCGGCGGTCTGGGGCCAGCTGGCCCAGGTCTACCACGCGCACCGGCGTTTCGGCCTGGCCGCGGACTGCTACCGCCAGGCCCTCGTGCGCGACCCGCAGGACGCTCGCTCCTGGTACCTTTTGTCCCGCGTCGAGGACCAGCTGGGCGAGACCGACGCGGCCCTCGAGCATCTGCGGGAGTGCGCCCGGTACGAGGATTATCCACCGGCCCACTGGCGGCTGGGTTACCTGCTGCTCGCCCGGGGGGAGCTGGATTCGGCCGAGGAGGCCATGCGCGAGGCCATGGCCCAGGCGCCCCACGATGCGGCCGCGGTCGTCGGGCTCGCGCGCATCGTTCTGCAGCAGGGCCGGGCTTCGGACGCCGTGACCCTGCTCGAAGAACACCTGCGGCGCGTTCCGCGGGACGCCCATGCGAAGGTCCTCTTCGGCACGGCCCTGCGCGAGGTCGGGCGAGGGGAGGAGGCCGCGCGGCTGTTGGCCGGTGGGGAAGGGGGCGCTCCGATCCAGAGCGATCCCTGGGAGCAGAGCATGCTCTCCCTGCGGCAGGGGTTCCGGACGGACTTCTTGCGGGCCGTCCGGTGGCTCGATGCAGGGGAGGTCGATCGGGCCGTGGTCGCGCTCGAGCAACTGCTGGCACGGTCGCCCGACGACGTGCTCGTCCTGATCAACCTGCACCGCGGCTACCGCATGCAGGGCAAGCTGAACGAGGCCATCGAGCTGCTCGCCCGTGCGCGCCGCATCGAGCCGCTGCGCGACGTCGTTCACCTGCACCTCGCGGGCGCCTTCTGGGAGCAGGCGTGGCTCGGTCGGGAGGAGCCCGACGTGTCGCTGCTCGGACTCGCCCTGCAGAGCGCCCGGGAAGCCTGTGAGCTGAGCCCGACCTACGCCGCGGCCCACGCCATGCACGGGGACGTCCTCGAGGACCTCGGTCGTCCGGAGGCGGCCGCGGAGGCTTTCGCGCAGGCGGCTCGGCTCGACTCGACCTCGGCCCCCTGGCAGCTGCGCGCCGGCCACGCCCTGTGCGAGCTGAACCGCTGGGCCGATGCGGTTCCGCTGCTCGAACAGCACGGCCGCCTCGAGCCGGATTCGGTCAAGGGGCTGTTTCTCCTCAGCGCGGCCCTGGCCAACTCCGGTCGCCTCGAGGAAGCGACGGCGCCCCTCGAGAGGGCGCGGCAACTGAGCCCCAAGGATCCGGTCCTGCTCGACGCGATCGCGGACCTGGAGCACCGCAAGGCCCAGGGGGCGGTCGAGGGACAGCCGCAGTGAGGAGCGCTCTCCTGGGGACCCTCGCCCTGGTCTTCGGCGCCTGCGGTGGCGCCGTGCCGACTTCCGAAACCGACGCCAGCCCCTGGTTCGAGGAAGGGGCCCGGGCCGCCGGCCTGTCCTTCGAGCATCGCTCCGGGCACGATCGGGAGTTCTACACCCCCGAGGTCGTCTCGGGCGGGGTCGCTCTCTTCGACCACGACGACGACGGTCGGCTGGACGTCTACCTGGTCCAGGCGGGCTCGCTCCTGGTCCCCCGGGAAGAGCGCCCCGGCAACCGGCTCTTCCGCAACCTGGGCGGGCGTAGGTTCGAGGACGTCACCGCGGGGAGCGGGGCTTCGGACCAGGGGTACGGCATCGGGGTCGCCGCCGGGGACGCGGACAACGATGGGCGCTGTGACCTCTACGTCACCAACCTCGGCCCGAACGTCCTGCTCCGCAACGAACGGGGCGAAGCGTTCGAAGACGTGACCGGAGCGGCGGGCGTCGGGGACCCGGGTTTCGGCAGCAGCGCGGCCTTCTTCGACTACGACCTGGACGGGGACCTGGACCTGTTCGTGGCGAACTACCTGATCTGGTCGGTCGAGAGCGAGCAGCCTTGCTCGAACGGCCTCGGACAGCGCGACTACTGCGCGCCCGCGGTCTACAACGCGCCGGCGGTGGACGTGCTCTACCGCAATGCAGGCGACGGCAGCTTCGAGGACGTCACGGTGGAAGCGGGCATCGACGCGGCCTTCGGGACAGGGCTGGGCGTCGTCTGCGGCGACTTCGACGGAGACGGCTTCCCGGACGTGTTCGTCGCCAACGACGGCCGCCTGGACCAGCTGTGGATGAACGAGGGCGGCCGACGCTTCCAGGATCGGGCCTTGGCCCTGGGCTGCGCCATGGATCAGGACGGCCGGGCCAAGGCCGGGATGGGGGTCACCGCGGCCGACCTGGACTCCGACGGGGACCTGGACGTCCTGGTCAGCAACCTGCGGCGCGAGACGGACTCGCTCTACCGCAACGACGGCGACTACTTCACCGACGTCACCGCCCGATCGGGGCTGGGGCTGGTGAGCCGTTCCTTCACTCGCTTCGGTACCGGCTGGGCCGACTTCGACAACGACTCCTGGCTCGATCTCTATCAGGCCAACGGCCGCGTGGCCTCGGACGTCGACGGGCACGGGTCTTCGGACCCTCTGGCGGAACCGAACCTGCTGTTTCGCGGCGGGCCGGGGATGAGCTTTCAGGAATGCGAGCCGAGGGGAGGTACGCGGGAGTTGCTCGTGCACACGAGCCGCGGCGCTGCCTTCGGAGATCTCGACAACGATGGGGGCATCGACCTGGTCGTGGCGAACCGGGATGCGGCGCCGTATCTCCTTTGGAACCGCGCGGTCCGCGGCCGTTGGTTGAGCGTTCGCGTGCTGGATGCGGAGGGGCGGGACGCCCTGGGGGCCCAGGTGCAGGTGGTCTTCGGGGAGCGCACCCTGCGGCGGGAGGTGCGCTCGGCTTACAGCTACTGCTCCGCGAGCGATGCCCGGGCGCACTTCGGTCTCGGAAGCGGGACTTCGGCCGTACGGCTCGAGGTTCGGTGGCCCGATGGTGAGGTGCTCGAACGGGAAGTCTCGCAGCTCGACCGCGTGCTCGAAGTCCGGCCTTCCGGACTTCCCGATCCCTCCGAGAAGCGCTAGCAGAAAAGGCCAAAAGACGGCCCGAAAGGCGCATTTTTGGGCGGTATGGGGCAGGTTTCCCACCCCTTTTCGAGGCCTTCGGGGGCCCCCCAGATTTGTTCAAAAAAGCACCACACGTGGGCCAGGGCCCAAGGTAGTCTGACAACCAATAGGGACTTCATCCCAGCTGTCCATGCCAGGGGTCCCTAACAACAGGAGGAATTGACACATGAGACGACCCTTGATGATCGCAGCCTGTATCGGGCTGGCAACCGTTGCAGGCGCCCAGAAGACAGCCTCGAGTGGGATCACCCTCTCGCCGGCGACAACGAGCCCTGCCGAGTCCTCGAGCACGAACTTCTTCACCCCCACGATCGTCAGCACGACCCAGAACTCCGGATCGACCACGGTCGTCCTGGACATCTCGGGCGTTCCGAGCGTCGACGGCGCCGGCGACCCGGACAACACGCTCATCGATCTGCCCATCCCCGCCGGGGCCCTCGTCACCGGCATCGGCTGGGACGTCAACCAGTCCACGGTCGGCCTTAGCTGGCTGTCGGAGATGACGATCGGTTTCGACAACACTGACCCGGGTAGCCTGGTCGGTCTGGCCCTGGCCCCGAGCATCACGGACGCCCCCGGCGTCGAAGCCAACTCGAGCGGCGGCATCGTCGACTTCACCGACAACGCTCTGTCGGACATCCCGATCCAGCCGGACGGCATCCTGCGCTTCGAGTTCTTCGAGGCCTTCGTCGACACGGCCGGCCTCACGGAAGGTGTCTGGGATTCCCCCAGCACCCTGACGATCGTATACGAGGGTGGAAGCGCCGTTCCCACCGTTGGACAGTGGGGCCTCATCGTCTTGGGCCTCGTCCTCCTGGGTGGAGTCGTCTTCATGACGGTCCGCCAGAAGAAGGCGCTGTCGGTCAACTAAGCTGACCTGACACGGCTTCGTACAGAGCCCCGCTCCCTTCGGCTTGCCGAGGGGGGCGGGGCTCTTGCGATTTGGGGACAGGCTCTCCGATTCGGGCCGCGCGGGAGGTGAACGTTCCCGAATGGCCGAGGGCCGAACGTGGGCCAAGTGCCGATCAGGCCAGTCCCCTGCCTCGCGCTCCGGAATCTCGGGCCGGAGGTGGCCGAACTCCGCGCTCGTTCGAGGAAGCCCCCTCCGCCAGCCTGTCCTCAGTCCTCGCTGGCTTCGTCGCCCTCTTCCAGGAGCTCCCAGTCCTGGCGTCGGAAGGCGACCACGATCCAGATCAGGATCGGCACCACGAACCAGCTGGCCGGAGCGCGCAGGAGAGAGCGCTGGGCCACCCCCAGGACCCAGGTCCCGAAACCGCCCAGCTCGTAGATCTGGAGGGCGCTCTCCTTGCTGAACTCCCGCACGACGGGGAGCGCCATGCGCAGGCTCACGAAGACGCTCACGAGCAGGAGACCCGCGAGCAGCGCCTTGCGACGACGCTTCCAGGGGATCGGGGTGGCCAGGATGAGGGCGATCAGGCTGATCGTGGGCAGGTAGCCCACGTAGCGGCTGTCGTTGCGCATCACCCCTTGGCTGCCCGGCCTCTTGGGTGAGGTGAGACGGATCTGGATGTCGAGCTCGTCCTCGCCCCGCGCCTGGAACTGGGCCCGGGCATCGCCCTGGAAGAGCAGGTTGCCCTGGAAGCAGTACAGGGGCCGGTAGGCCGGTGCCAGGAGGGGCCAGGCCAGGACCAGGGCCCCGTAGGCCAGGGCAAAGCGCAGCACGAAGCCCGCGATGCGCTTCCTAGGCAGGTTCTGCATCGGCTTTCGAGGGACCGGCTCGCATGGCCCAGAAGATCCAGACGAACCACAGGGCGAGGGTGCAGAGCACGAAGACGGTCTGTCCGACCGTCAGGTGAGCCGCGTCGAACCAGTCCTTCTTGCGAACGCTGATGATCGAGAGGGCGACGATCCGCATCAGGTTGAGCGCCATCAAGAGCGGGACGCCGAGTCCCAGGCCCCACAGCTTGGCCCGGAGGGGGACGCCGATGGCGATCACCGCGGCGATGTAGAGGGCGATCGGCTCCATGGCATCGCAGCCCCGGGCGACCTGGACGGCGGTTCCGTCGATGAAGATGGCCGGCCCGACGACCTGGATCCGGAAGCCCAGGAGCTCAAGCAGGAAGCCGGCCGCGCTGGCGTAGACGCCCAGGTAGCTCTGGATGGCTTCATGGATCGCCGGGCTCTCCTCGGGGCTCGAGTAGAAGATCGCGTAGAACAGGAACATGAACCCGCCGGCGAACAGCACGAAGCGCAGGGCAGGCCCCTTCGACCCGAGCCACGATTCCCGGGACCCCGCGGGCCGGGGAGGGTTCGATGGGTTCCGCTTGTTCTTGCCCATGGGGGCCCGCGCTGCGCAGGCCTGGGGCCCCGTCGGCGGTCGAGCAGGATAACGCCTGTGGGGCCCAGGCGCACTCCCCGGAGTCCCTGCCTCAGGGGTTCCGGGGGTAGCTTTCCATCTCCTCCCGCAGGGCGCTCAGCTCGGCGGTTCGACCCAGGTTCTCGTAGCAGATCGCCAGACGCTGCGCCGTGTCGTAGGCCTTGGAGAAGGTGGGCAGCGGGTGATCGCGTTGCAGGGGCAAGAGCTCGGCGAAGGCCTCGGCCGCGCCTTCGAAGTCCCGTGTCTTCAGCAGGCAGTCGGCGTAGCCCATCAGGTTGACGCGCCGGTCCCAGTCCCCGACCTCCCGGGTCCTGCGCTCGTAGTCGACGACGTCCGCGAAGAAGGGCAGAGCCTCGTCCTCGCGCCCGCAGTCCTGCAGGATGCGCGCCACGTTGTAGCGGGTCTGGTTCGTGCTGGGGTGATCGACGCCGAAGAGCTCCTCGCGCGAGGCCAGAACGTCCAACAGCATGCCCATGCCGTCCTCGAAGTCGCCCGAGCGGATGATCTGCAGCGCCAGGTTGCCCGTGGCCGAGAGGGTGTTCGGGTGTCGTGGGCCGAAGACCTTGGTGAGGCCGTCCACGACCTCGGTCCCCATGACCAGGGCTTCGTCCGGCCGCCCCAGCTCGTCCAAAACGATCATCAGGTTGCCCTTGGCCATGAGCACGCTGGAGTGCTCTTCTTCGTGGTGGCGAAGGTTGTGGTCGAGCCCCAGGCCGTAGTAGTGCTCGGCCCGCTCGAGGTCCTCGCGCGCGTAGTGCAAGGCTCCGAGCAAACTGTAGGTCGTGGGGAGGTCCGGGTTGTCCTCACCGCCCGTTTCGAGCTGCAAGGCCAGGAGTCGCTCGGCCTCGATCTCGAGCTGGTCCAGGTCGTTCTTGTCCTGGAGCACCTGGCACAGGTTGCCCAGGGCGGCCAAGGTCGTGCGGGCGGTCTTGCCGAAGTGCTTCTCCTGCAACGCCAGGGAGCGCCGAATGAGGCGTTCGGCTTCGTCCAGTCGACCGAGCTCGCGCAGGTTGGAGGCGTACTCGCCCAGGGCGACGGCGAACTTGCCATCGTCCTCCCCCAGGGCCTCGCGGTACTTCTCGACCGCCAGGGCCAGGTGGACGTCGGCACTCTCGTAGTGCCCCATGCGGTGGTAGGAGACCCCCAGGTTCTGGCGGATGGCGGCCTCCGCCCGGGGCAGGCCGGGGAAGGCGCCGTCCACTTTCAAAGCCGCATGGTCGAGGGCCTGCTGGAGACTGACGGGCTCGCCCTGGTTCTCCATGGGGTACGAGCTGCGGAAGATGTCGTGCAGGAAGTTCGAGGTGGCGTTGGCGTAGTTGGTTTCGTGCCAGGCGCGGTCCCGTTCGGCCTTGGTCTCCTCGACGGCCAGGGCCAGCTCCCGGTTCCGCTCGGCCTGCAGGTAGAGCACGCTGCCGGCCCAGCCGATGCCGACCAGGAACACGAGCAGGCTGGCCAGGGACACGACGCGGTTTCTCTGCAGCCACTTCCACAGCTCGACCAGCGCCCCCGTCCGGTGAGCCGTCACCACGCGATTCTCCAGGAAGGCGCGCAGGTCCGCGTACAGGGCCTGCATGTCGGCGTAGCGCTTGTTCGGATCCCGGGCCATGGCCTTGTCACAGATGGCGGCCAGGGCCGGGGCAAGGCTCGGAGCGAGCTCCTGTACCGGCGGTGGGGGACCCTTCTTGACCCGTTCGAGCACCGCCTGGGCGCTGAGCCCTCGCTCGTGCGCGGCGACGTAGGGCACGCTGCCCGTCAAGAGGTGGTACAGCAGGGCTCCCACGGCGTAGACGTCCGAACGCGGACCGAGCTGACCCAGCTCTCCCCGGGCTTGCTCGGGGGGCATGTAGGCCGGCGTTCCGATCACGTCGCCCTCGACCGTGCGCAGGGGCGCGGGCAGCTGGGTGTCGACGGCGGCGCGCTGAGGTTCCTCGCGCAGGCGCAGGTCCCGTTCCTCCGGCCGGCCCGGGAGCTTCGCCAGCCCCCAGTCGACGATGTAGACCTCGCCGAAGGATCCGACCATGACGTGGGAAGGCTTCAGGTCGCGGTGCAGGACGCCGCGGTCGTGGGCGAAGGCCATGGTCTCGCACACGCGTAGCACGAGGCCCAGGGCCCGCTGCAGACTCCAGGCTTCGTCTCCGGCCGCGACCCGCTCGATGATGTTGCGCAGGTCCTCACCGCGCACCAGTCGCATGGTGAAGTAGCTGCGCTCACCGTTCTGTTCCATCTCGTGGATGGGCACGATGCCGGGGTGATCCAGGAGTCCGAGCACCTCGGCCTCGGCTCCGAAGCGGCGGGTCATGCGTTCGTAGGCTTCGGGCGAGCCGCCCCGCTCCAGCACGTCGCTCCGCTTGCGCAGGATCTTGAGGGCGACCGAGCGACCGATGGTGCGCTGGCGAGCTTCGTAGATGACGCCCATCGAGCCCTCGCCCAGGATGCGTACCAGCTCGTAGTTGCCCAGGGTCTTGCCCGAGAGGTCCTCCGCGGTCCTGGGCAACAGAGCCCCGGGGATCGAATCGTCCAGGGCGTCCGCCAGCAGGCCGTTGACCTCATCGAAGAGACTCGAGTCCTCCCCGCAGCGCTCCCGCAGAAAGCCCGACCACTGGTCCGGAGAGAGATCGCGGGCACGATGGAAGAGCTCCTGCACGAGCTTCCAGCGCCGGCGCTTGTCTTCTTGGCTACTCAAGGTGACCTCCCTCGGTCGAGTCTACGCCTGATGAAGGACCCTGGGCAGCTGTCCTTGGCTTCCCCCGCTTCAGAGCTCGTTCGTGGGGAAGGCGATGGCGCCGAGGTCGATCTCGCCGTTCCCCTGCGTCAGGTCCCCGATCCCCAGAATCCTGGGGCGCCATCCCCGTGAGCCGCGCCGGAAGCCCGCTCCCGAACCTGCGGTTCCCCCCGCCGTGAGCTGGACCCGGGTCGCCGGCAAGTTCAGGAATCGGTAGCGCCCCTGGGCGTCGGTCCGGTCCTGTGCGAGGACCTGGATACGGGCCGGGAGCGCGTCCGGGCTCCCGGCGTAGCTGCAGGTGACCGGTACGTCGGCCAGGGCCTGTCCCTCGGAGTCGATCAAGCGTCCGCGCACGGAGGCGTGGCCATCCGTCGCCCTTAGGTCGACGAAGGAGGTGGCATGGGGGGCGATCTCGACCTCGACCGGTGCCGGAGGCAAGCCCACGCTGCTCTCGGTGGGCCAGCTGGCGCGCACGAAGTAGCGGCCGGGGGGCACGTCCTGGAGCTCGAAGTTGCCGATCTCGTCCGTGCGGGTGTTCCAGAGCTGGTCCCGGAGCGAGACCGAGGTCGACTGCACCTCGATCGACGCTCCGCCCACGGCGGCCCCGTACCTGTCGTGCAGCTTGCCCAGCAGAGCGCCGGGTCGAGTGGCCCGCAACGTGACCCGCGTGTTCTGACCACGGCTCAGGTGCACTCGTACCGCTGCGAAGCCGGTCGCCGGGTCCCGCTGGGCGATCCAACCCGACGGTAGATCCTTCTCCTCGAGGGCGAGCGTGTAGCGCCCGGGGGCGAGGCCACGGAAACAGGTCGAGCCGCTTCGATCGACGGCTTGGCTGCGCCAGGGAAAAGTCCCCAGGGAGAGTTGCACGCTTGCCGCCTCCAGGGATGCGCCCGATGGGGCCAGGACCTCGACCTCGATGGCAGCGAGAGTCGCGCCGGTGGGAGGCGCGGGCAACAGATCCGCTGCCTCGCCCGGCCGGCGCGCGAGGGGAGGCTGCGCGGAGAGCTCGATCCGCTCCGATTCCTTTCCGGGGACCTCCCTTCCGACGGTCGCGGGTACGATCGGGGTGCGAGAACGCTGGGCGGGGCCCAGCCAACCGACTCCGGCCGAGAGCGTGGCCGCCGCGAGGAAGGTCCCCAGAAGGCGCTTCACTGGAGCGTGGCCTCGAAGGTGCCCGACTCGTTCTCCAGGTTGTTGTTGAACGAGCCCGACAGGTTGCCGGCCATGTCGATCGTGCCCTGGAAGCGCGAGCCCTCGTCGTCCAGACCCTGGAAGGTCAGCGTGGTGGCGCTCGTGCGGGTCACCGTCGCCGAGATGTTGTCGTCGGGTGCCGGTTGGGTGAGGTTGCCCTGGGCGTCCATGAGCACGGTGATCGCTTCCACCAGGCCGCCGGTGGTGGTCGTACCGACGTAGGTCCCGGCGAGCGAAGCGATCAGGTCGCGGTCCAGGTCGTTGTCCACCGCCAGCCGGCGGGATCCGCTGAAGCTCCCGCTCTCGGGGCCCAGCTGCCACGTGCCCGAGAGCGTGCCGTCCGCTTCGAGCGTGCCCATGAACATGGCCCCGGTCGAGGCGTCTCCGGCGACGAAGCCGCCGGCCGTGTCGGCGCCGCCCGTCAGGTTGATGGTCCCATCGAAGGCGCTCACGGCCCAGCCGAACAGGGAGCCGGACTGGTCGATGAAGACCGCGAAGGGGCCGCTGTCGTCCCCGCTGTAGCGCCCCTCGTAGCGTCCGGCCACCGCCGTGCGCAGGGTGCTGGCCAGGTGGGCCTGGGCCTGGGCCGCGGGGACCAGGGTCCGGGATCCGCCGGGCAGGACGGCGGTGATCGTGTCCACGTCCGCCTGCTCGAGGGTCTCGAAGTTGGCGACGCTCTGGGTGAAGTCGATGTTGACGCCGGACGCGGCCATCTGAACGGCCTCGGTGATCTCGATGCCGTTGTCGGGGTCCTGGTCGAAGTCGAGGGTCTGCAGGAAGCGGGCGATGTTGATCACGACTTCGTTGGTCTCGTCCGTGGCAAAGCCCTCGAGGTCGACCGGAGTCATGATGGGAGCGCCGGGACCCAGTCCGATCACCAGGTCTCCCACGGCGAACATGACCTGCTGTCCGGGGCGGTAACGGAAGCGCCCGTTGGAGTCGGTCGTGCCTACCAGCGTGCCCGAGGTGTAGGTCAGACCGCTGACCGCACTGTCGAGGAAATTGCCGCTGGGAGGACCGCTGCCGCCGCCTCCACCGCTGCAGCTGATCGCCAAGCCGGCCAACAAACCCAAGCCCATCATCCTTCTTCGTTCCATCGCGGCCTCCATGAGTTGCCTTTCCTTCCCGAGGGGGTTCACGGGGACCACGGGTGGAGGCGGCCATCTGCCCGAAAATCCGGCCCTTTTTCGGGCGTCTCCCGCGCCGGGTCGCCAGGCCGACTAAAATCGGGCAGGAAGCCCGCGCCGGACGTGGTCTCCTACGACCGTTCCAGGCCCACCCGATCCATGGACCCGACCCCGAGCCTCTGGGAAGGCATCCTCCAACGTGCCTCCCGCCTGCGACGACGCTACGGCAACCTGGGCGATGCTCCCCAGGACACCTGGTCCCTCGTCAATCGGGTGGCCGCGGACAAGTTCCGCGGGCGGCTCGTGCCCGACGCCGACAATCGCGACCACCTGTTCGGCCTCTGGAACAAGGCGATGGTCTCCGTCCTCAACGACCTGCACCGCAAGGATCAGAGCCGCGAAGACCGACAGGCCTCCAGGCGGGTTCCGCTGTCCAACGAGATGGCCGAGCGCCCGGAGAACGTCGACGTCGAGAGCCTGCGCGCCCTCGACGAGGCCCTGCGCAAGCTGGCGGAACAGGACCGCGAGATGGGGGAGAAGAAGGCCCTCGTGGTGGCGCTCAAGTACTTCGAGGGGCTCACCTGGGCAGAGCTGGCCTCGACCCTCGACTCCTCGGTCCACCGCGTGCGCGACGAGTGGGCCGTGGGGCGAGCCTGGCTGCGCCGGGAGCTGAAGGGACGGGGGATCGACCTGGGTTAGGACCGGGGACCTCCCTTCCCGTCCGTCTCGGGTTACTTTGGTGACTACGCCCTTGCCAGGAGTGGTACTTGAGTCCCGTAGCCCGTTGTTCGTCTTGCCGGAAGGATTACCGCGTCTCGCCCGCCAACAACGAAGGGCGTTGCAAGGCGTGCCAAGAGGCCTGGGAGCGCAATGAGGCTACCAGGGAGGCCTCATCAGTTAGGCCGCCTGATTCTGGTGCGGCATCCCCAGCCACCAAAGCTTCGGATAGAAAGACGGCGCAGGACCTAAGGCGGGGAGTTTGGCGATTGCAGAGGCTGAGGAGTCTGTTGCGCTATGCCTTCTTCGCTTCCTTCTTCTTCCTCTTCCTGGCTGCTGTGGACTTCGCGAGGTCGGAGGCCAGCGGTTCGGCCGGAGTTGTTCTGGTCATTGCATTGGCCTACGTCGCTCTGTCTTTCCTAGCGTGGAAGCGGTTCTATCAGAACGCATTTCCGATCGTCGTCTCCTTGGCGGCCCTGCTGACGCGCTGAGCTTGCCCCGCCCGCGAGATTTTGCGACGAACGCTGTCGTGTCGATGCGACCCAAGAGCGAGAACATCACCTGGCACCACGGTAAGTTGGAGGCCGGCGAGCGCGCGAAGTACCTGGGTCAGGAGGGGTGCGTGGTCTGGTTCACCGGGCTGTCGGGGTCCGGGAAGTCGACCGTGGCCGTCGAGGT
>JAUIEE010000103.1 GCA_030428965.1 bacterium
CGCTGGGGGATATTCCCGCGCCATTTTGAACGCCGCCGACTGCATCGTTTATGGCTTTGACCGCGATCCCACAGCGATTGAGCGCGCCAGCGAGTGGGCGAAGGAATTCGCGGGGCGTCTTTTCCTGATCAACCGGCCCTTTGCCGAGATGCGCGAAGCGCTGGCGGAAGAGGGTGTGGAAGTCGTCGAGGTGCAGGCTGGTGCTCAGGCAGGCCCAGGCGCGCAGCGCCAGGGCCAGGAGCACGAGGACCGGGAGCACCCATCCCGGTACGGGACGGTCCACTCGGGAAACGGAGTCATGGGCAGCGTTCACGGCTCGTGGAGGATAGCGACCTGCTTCCAGGAATCGACGCCTGTCCCCGGCGGGCGCTGCGTACCATGGGCCAGGTTCCCGGGGGCGACCGCATGCTGCACCAAGAGACGATCGAAGTTGCCTGCCGTGGGCGAGGCACCTACGAAATCACGGCCGACGTGGAGGGCCGCGTGTCCGCATCGGGGGTCGAGCGGGGGCTGTGCACCCTCTTCGTGCACCACACCAGCGCTTCCCTGATCGTGTGCGAGAACGCGGACCCGACCGTGCGCGGCGACCTGGAGGCCTGGCTCGCGCGGGCGGTCCCCGACGGCGACCCGATCTACCGCCACACCCTCGAGGGTCCCGACGACATGCCGGCCCACGTGCGTTCGACCCTGACCCAGACCTCGATCGGTCTCCCCGTGCGCGCAGGTCGCCTGGACCTGGGGACCTGGCAAGGCATCTACCTGTACGAGCACCGTCTCGGCGCCGGACGCCGCCGGGTCAGCATGACCCTGATCGGAGAGACGGTCCCCGGCTAGGGCTCTTCCAGGAGGATCTCGATGGCCGAGCGCAGGTCGCGGTAGTCTCCGACGGCGATCTGGGGATCTCCCAGGCCATGGTCCTCGCCGGGGGGATGGAAGAGCGGGCCAGGGAGCAGGAAGCGGATCTTGCCCGTGCGGTCCATCAGGAAGCTGGCGCTCGTGGCCCGGCGATCGTCGCCATCGAGCCACACCTTGCGCAGAACGCGCCAGTCCGGATCCAGGGCGAGCTTGCCACGGTAGCCACGCTCACGGGCGGCCTCCTGCACCTCGGACGGCGGGACCGTGCGCGGAGGCTTGGGGTGATAGAGCCCCAGGGTCCTCAGGCCGCGTGGGCCGAACTCGTCCGCGAGCCCCTGCAGAGCGGGCAGGGAGGCTTCGCAGAAGGGGCAGGTGTCGGTCCAGAAGCGCACGAGCAGCGCCTTGGGCACGTCCTCGTAGCTCCAGGGATCACCGATCCAGGATTCGATTCCGTCGAGCTCGAAGGGGCGACCGAGTAGACCCGAGCCTTCGCGGGGAGAAGGCATGGGAAACGAGGCGCCGGGGGGAGGCGAGGTCGCGATCGGGGACTCTCCGCACGAGGCGAGCCCGAGCCCGGCGAGGAGCCACGCGCCAGCTCTGCCCTTCATCCCCGAGCTCGATCGCTCGCCCAGCCCTGATCGCGCAGGGCCGCGCCGAGGGCGCTCAGGCACAGCTCGAGGTTGGAGCGAGTGGCTCCCGATCCCATCAGGCCGACGCGCCAGATCTGGCCCTTGAGGGGGCCGAGCCCTCCGCCGATCTCCATGGAGTAGTGCTCGAGCAAGTAGCGACGTACGCGGGCCTCGTCGATCCCCGAGGGCACGCGGATCGCCGTCAGGGGGGCCAATCTCTCGTGCGCGGGGACCAGGAGCTCGAGCCCCAGGTCCTCGAGTCCTTTCTGGAAGGAGGCAGCGACCTGGCCGTGGCGCTGCCAGCGCTGTTCCAGCCCTTCCTCCAGGGCCAGGCGCAGACCTTCGTGCAGGCCGTAGATCATGTTGATGGGCGCCGTGTGGTGGTAGGCACGCTCGCTGCCCCAGTAGCTGGAGACCAGCCCCAGGTCGAGGTACCAGCTCTGTACCGGTGTCCGGCGCTTCTCGAGTGCCTGCACGGCGCGTGCCGAGAAGCTGATCGGTGCCAGGCCCGGGGGAACCGACAGGCACTTCTGGGTGCCCGAATAGGCCGCATCGATTCCCCAGCGGTCGAGCTCTACCGGTAGGCCGCCGAGGGAGGTGACGCAGTCCATGAGCAGCAGGGCCCCGAGCTCGTCCGCCAGCTCACGCAGGGGGCCCGGGTCCTGCAGCACCCCGGTGGACGTCTCGGCGTGGACGAAGGCCAGCAGCTTGGCCTCTCGGGGAGCCTCCTTGCGCACCTGGTCCAGGTCGAGGGCCCGGCCCCATTCGCGCTGCACCTCGGTGACCTCGGCTCGCGCTCGACGGGCGACCTCCGCCATGCGCGTTCCGAAGACCCCGTTCGTGCACACGACCACCTTGTCTCCGGGCTCGACCAGGTTGACGAAGCAGGTCTCCATGCCGGCAGATCCCGTACCCGACATGGGGAACGTCAGCTCGTTCCGGGTTCCGAAGACGGCGCGCAGCATGGCGCGCGTTTCGTCCATCGTCCGCAGGAACTCGGGGTCGAGGTGCCCGAGGGTCGGTCGGGCGAGGGCCTGCAGGACGGACGGGGCAACGTCGGAGGGCCCGGGGCCCAGCAGGACGCGACGGGGAGGAGGAAGGGGGGGGAAGGGCTCCATGGAGAGGCAGGATGGTGCCCGGCAGATGGACGGTCAACAGGAAACGAAGCGGGTGCGCCGAGGGAGACTCGGCACACCCGCTGTCGGTCTTCGCCTCGCAGCTAGGAGCGCGCCGAGGTCTTGCGGTCCTGGTCGAACTGCTGCGTCTCGGTCGACCCCTCGAGGGCGGTGGTCGAAGACTTGCCGCCCGAGACCGCCTGGGACACAGCGTCGAAGTACCCTGTTCCGACCTCGTGCTGGTGGCGCGTGGCCGTGTAGCCGTTGGCTTCGCTGGCGAACTCGTTCTCCTGGAGCTCCGAGTAGGCACTCATGCCGGTATCGCGGTAGCGTCGCGCCAGGTCGAACATGCCGTGGTTGAGGGCGTGGAAACCGGCCAGGGTCACGAACTGGAACTTGTAGCCCATGGCCCCCAGTTCCCGCTGGAAGCGGCCGATAGTGGCATCGTCGAGGTTGCGTTTCCAGTTGAAGGACGGAGAGCAGTTGTAGGCCAGGAGCTTGTTCGGGTAGAGCGAGCGTATGCTCTCGGCGAAGCGCTTGGCCTGCTCCAGATCCGGCTTGGAGGTCTCGCACCAGATCAGGTCGGCGTAGGGGGCGTAGGAGAGACCGCGTGCGATGGCCTGGTCGAGGCCGGGCTTGGTGCGGAAGAAGCCCTCCGGGGTGCGCTCACCGGTCAGGAAGGGCCGGTCACGCTCGTCGATGTCGCTCGTCATGATGGAGGCGGCATCGGCATCGGTGCGCGCGATCAGGACCGTGGGCACGCCCATGACGTCCGCTGCGAGTCGGGCGGCATTGAGGGTGCGGATGAAAGTGGATGTGGGCACGAGGACCTTCCCGCCCAGGTGCCCGCACTTCTTCTCGGACGCCAGCTGGTCTTCGAAGTGCACCCCTGCGGCACCGGCTTCGATCATGGCCTTCATGAGCTCGAAGGCATTCAGGGGGCCGCCGAATCCCGCTTCGGCATCGGCGACGATGGGGGCGAACCAGTGCACGGAATCGTCGCCTTCCATGTGTGCGATCTGGTCCGCTCGCTGCAGGCAGCGGTTGATGCGGCGCACGACCTGGGGGACGCTGTTGGCCGGATAGAGACTCTGATCGGGGTACATCGACCCGGCCAGGTTGGCGTCGGCGGCTACCTGCCAGCCGGACAGGTAGATGGCCTTGAGGCCGGCCTTGACCTGCTGCATGGCCTGGTTGCCGGTGAGAGCTCCCAGGGCGTGCACGTAGTCCTCGTGGTGGATCAGTTGCCAGAGGCGTTCCGCGCCCAGCTCGGCCAAGGTGTGGCGGATCGTCACGGAGCCCCGAAGCCGCTGGACTTCTTCCGGCTTGTAGTCGCGGACGATGCCCTCCCAGCGCTTCGCGGAGAGTTCCGTGCCGTTTTGCCATTCAGGTAGATAGGGGGTGGCCATGGTGTGTTGCAGGGGTGACGGTCCTAGATGTGTTCGTAGGCGACGAGGGTGAGGAAGTCCTCGAGCTCGTCGTCGTCGATGAGTCTCTGGAAAAGCGAAGCCGCCAGGGCGAACCGACCTTTGCTGTAGCGGTCCGGCCCGACGGTGGTCTGAATCTTGGCGAGCTCCTCGGCCAGGGTCTGTTGCAGGAGCGGCGCATCGATCGTGCGCCCGTCCTCGAGCTGGGCTCCGTAGCGGCGCCACTGCCAGAGCTGAGTGCGCGAGATCTCGGCCGTGGCCGCGTCCTCCATGAGGTCGTGGATGGGGACGCAGCCCATGCCGCACAGCCAGGCCTCCAGGTAGACGATCCCCACGCTCAGGTTCTGCCGGAGCCCCGCTTCGGTGATGGTTCCCCGGGGAACCGCGAGCAGGTCGTCGGCGCTCACCTGGACGTCCGGCCGCAGCCTGTCGATCTGATTGGGACCCGGCATGGCCTGGTCGAAGACGGCTCGGGCGATCGGGATCAGGCCCGGGTGGGCGACCCAGGTTCCATCGTGGCCTGCGGCCGCCTCACGCTCCTTGTCGAGTCGAACCTTCTCCAGGGCCTGGGCGTTGCGCTCGGGATCGCCCTTGATGGGGATCTGCGCCGCCATGCCACCCATGGCGTGGGCGCCGCGGTAGTGGCAGGTACGAATCAGGAGCTCGCTGTAGGAGCGAAGGAAGCGTCGATCCATGCCGACGGTCGCCCGGTCCGGGAGCACGAAGCTCGCGTCGGAGCGGAACTTCTTGATGAAGCTGAAGATGTAGTCCCAGCGACCGCAGTTCAGGCCGGCGGAGTGGTCCCGCAGCTCGAAGAGGATCTCGTCCATCTCGAAGGCGGCCAGGATGGTCTCGATCAGGACCGTGGCCTTGATCGTTCCGTTCGGCAAGCCCAGGCGACGTTGCGACCAGACGAAGACGTCGTTCCAGAGGCGCGCCTCCAGGTGGCTCTCGAGCTTGGGGAGGTAGAAGTAGGGGCCGCTGCCACGGCGCACGAGCTCCTGGGCGTTGTGGTACAGGAACAGCCCGAAGTCGAACAAGGAGCCCGACACCGGCTCGCCGTCGACCTCCAGGTGTTTCTCCGGGAGGTGCCAGCCCCGGGGCCGAACCATGAGCACGGCCGTCTGCTCGGCCAGCCGATAGGCCTTGCCCGTTGCCGGATGTTCGAAGTCGATCTGGCGTCGAATGGCGTCGAACAGATTCAGCTGGCCGTCGAGGTTGTTGTCCCAGGTGGGGGAGTTGGCGTCCTCGAAGTCGGCCATGAAGACCTGGGCTCCCGAGTTCAGGGCGTTGACGATCATCTTGCGATCGACGGGGCCCGTGATCTCCACGCGACGATCCTGGAGGTCCTCGGGGACCGGCGCCACCTTCCAGGGCTTGGCGCGTTGTTCCTGGGTCTCCTCGAGGAAGTCGGGTCTCCAGCCCTGGTCGAGGCGCACCTGGACTTCCTTCCTGCGCTCCAAGAGGGCCTTCCGGTGCGCACGGAACTCCCGCTCGAGCTGGGCTACGAAGGCTAGGGCTCCCCGGGTCAGGATCTTGCGGCACGCCTCGGGTACGGGCCCCAGGAGGGTAACGCCCGACTCCTTGACGACCAGGTCACCTGCGGCTCGTGTGGAGTTCGCTTGGGTCATGGTGCGGAACTTGGGTGGATGGAAGGCGGCGAGGCTTCCCGGCGGAAATCCTTTCCGGCCGTGCGCTTGCCCCCAAGCATACCCCGCTGGCGGAGGACCGGTCGGGCGACTCGAGCCGTCCCTGTCACGGGCCGGCTGGCGTCCCTCAGGGGCGTTCGCCGGGCTCCTGGGCGGAGCCGAGTCCGATGCGTTCGGCCAGGGCCCGCAGCTGGGTCGCGAGATCCTGTCGCTCTTCCAGGAGGTGCGCTCGCAGGGGACCCGCGCGCATCGACCGCAGGAACACGGCGCACTCCGCGAGGGTCTCTCGGCGCCACTCTCGAAAGCGCAGCGCGAACAGGCCCACCACCGGAGCGCCCACCGCGGTTGCGCTGGCCCATGGCGTTCCCAGGAAACGCTGGGCTCCCCAGACGAGCAGCGCGTACCACACCGGAAACAGCACCATGCCCGCGAGGATCTGAACGGTGGGGTAGATCGCTCGCGAGGGCCGGGCCAGACGGGGGATCCAGGGCACGCCGAGGTAGGGAGGGCCCCAGACCAAGAGGCCCAAGAGCCCCAGGGGCACGCCGAGGATTCCGAGCACCAGGTTGCGCAGCGCGAACCCGAGCACGCGGCTCCAACGGTAGTCGATGGTCAGGTCCTCGGAGTCGATGCCGAGTCGTTCGAGGCGCTCGCCGAAGGCGGCGATGCGCTCGGTGAGCTCGTTCAACGCCTCCGGATCCTCGGCCCGCAGACGGCGCAGGCCCTCCGCGAGCCTCTGGATTCGCTCCAGGCGTCCCCGCTGCGTCTTGGGGAAGAGGCTCTCCGCCAGCTCGAGCAGGGGCAGGTCCTCCCAGCGATCGAGTTGGAGCATCACCTTGCCGAGCCCCGCGGCGATCGTCTCTGTGAGCGCCTGCACGGTCTGCACCTCGTCCCTGGCGTAGGCCTCTTTCAGCTGGCTCGCATCGATCGGTTCCCCGACCCAGACGGCCACGCGACTGCGGAAGCGTCGGTTCGAACGGTAGTGCAGGCCGACGGGGACGATGCGCACTCCCGCGGCGAACTCCGAGCGCGCCTCGCTCCCCAGGGCCATGCGTGCGGCCCCCGTCTTGAGCTCTTTGAGGTGGGGCTCGGAGTGGCTCAGGCCCTCCGGGAAGAGGCAGATGACCTGGCCCTGCTCGAGGGCCGAGAAGACGGCGTCGAAGGTGTCCTGGTTCTGGCTCGTGTCCGCGCCGTCCTGACGGCGGTAGACGGGCAGGGCCCGCATGCCCCGCATGAAGGTGCCCACGACCGGGAGGCGGAAGAGGGGTGCCTTGCCCAGGAAGCGCACGGGGCGGGGGCTGCAGGCCGCGAGCAGGATGGGGTCCACCAGCCCGTTGGGGTGATTCCCCACGAGGATCACGGGGCCCTGGCGGGGGACCTCGGCGCCGAGGATCTCACGCCGGTAGAAGATGCCGACGGCGAAGTCGGCGATCCAGAACAAGAGCCGCTGGAGCACGGTCGGGTCCCCGAGACCTCCTAGATGGCTGCGGCGCGGGAGGGGTCGGGAGGAGCCGTGAGCAGGCTGACGGTGACCAGGACGACGACGCTCACGATGGAGGCGGGAATGACCGCGTCCACGTTCTGTCCCGCGGCCCAGGCACCCAGTTCGGCCAGGGAGCCCTCGCCGCCGCGGATGGCCTCGGAGGTGAGCACCTTCCAGCCGATGGCGGAGCCTACCCCCGCCAGGATGGAGGACACCGCTCCGGGCAGGTTGGCTCGCTTCCAGAAGAAGGCGGCCAGGAGGACGGGCGTGATGCCTGCCCCGTAGATCGTGTAGGCGAACAGGGCGATGTCGAAGAAGCCGTCCGACTGGAAGGCCAGCCAGAGGGCCAGGAGCCCCAGCAGCACGACGATGCCTCGTCCCGCGAGGACGACGCTGGCATCCGACGCGTCGGGGCGCAGGAAGCGCTGGTAGACGTCACGCACGAGGGAGGTGGCCGGAGAGAGCAGGTAGGAGTCGGCGGTCGACACGACGATGGCGACCACCGTGGCCACGAGCATGGCGCCGAGGAAGGTCGGCAAGGCCTCGAAGGCGAGGTGGATGATGATGTGTCCGTCCTGGGCGGGCGCGGGGATCTTGCCCTGGGCGACCAGGGCTGCTCCCAGGAGGGCGGTGAGAATGATGGCGCACTCCAGCACGAAGACGCCGCTCAGGAGCCAGCCTGCGGAGCGGCGCGCGTCCTGGGGGCTCTTGGCCGAAAAGAAGCGCTGGTACATGTTCGCATCGCCCATCAGGAGCAGGAACGAAGGCAAGAGGACGCTGATGAGGTGCGCGGCGTTGTAGTGGCCGAAGAACTCCCTGTTGGCCGGTTGGAGGCTCGAGACGGCCTGGTCGAATCCGCCGGCTTGGCTCCACAGGATCGGTAGGGCGACGGCCACGCCGATCGTCATCAGGATGCCGTTGGCCACGTCCGTGTAGGCCACCGAGAACATGCCGGCCAGGGCGGTGTAGACGATGACGAAGCCGGCCACGCCGATCACGGCCAGCTTGGGGTCGAGCTCGGGAACCAGGTAGGCCAGGACGGTGGAGCCGGCCCGATACTGGTAGGACACGATGATGACGTAGGCCAAGAGCAGGGTGATCGTGCCCAGGATTCGCGCGAAGACCCCGAAGCGGGCTTCCAGGATGTCCTGGATCGTGAACTGCTCGAAGCGGCGGATGCGCGCCGCGAGGAAGTAGAGGGCGATGATCCCCAGCCCCCCGGAGACGGGCAGCAAGAAGCCCCCCATGCCGACGCGCATGGTCTTTTCGGCGTTGCCGAAGATGCTCCCGGTTCCGATCCACGTGGCCACGAGGGTCCCGACGAGGACGAAGGTGGACAGGCTGCGGCCGGCCAGGCTGAAGTCCGCTTGACTGCTGATCTTGCGGGCCTTGATGGCTCCCACGCCGATCAGAGCCAGGAGATAGGTGACCAGGAAGATGACGTGAAGGGTGGCGCCCTCAGCGATCATGGCTGCGTTTCCTCATGGAGTGGAGTCCGGGGGCCTCGGGACGAGGGACCGCGGGTGGGTGGGGGTCAGTCGTCTTCGGTGGCGGGAAGCAGGGTGGTTCGGATCTCTTTCTCGTTCTCGAGCGTGCGGTGGACGGGGCAGCGGTCGGCGATCTCCATCAGCCGAGTGCGCTGCTCGTCGCTCAGGGGGCCGGCCAGGGAAAGCTCCCTGTCGATGCGATCGACCTTGGAGGACGAAGACTCGCAGTCCTGGCAATCCTGGGCATGCACCTTGCTGTGTCGCAGGCCGACCGACACGCTCTCGAGCGGCCACTTCTTGTGGTTGGCGTACATGCGCAGGGTCATCGAAGTGCACGCGCCCAGGGAGGCGAGGAGCAGGTCGTAGGGCGTGGGCCCCGTGTCCCCTCCGCCCTGGACTCGCGTGGGTTCGTCCGCCCGCAAGAGGTGGCGACCGGCTTCGATGGTCTGGGCCAGGCCTCCGGCCTCTTCCCGCACGGTGACCTCCCCCTCCTTGCCGTGGCCCTCGTCCTCTTCGGGGGGCAGGTAGCGCGAGGCCCAGGCCGCGATGATCTGGGCCGCGTAGTCCGAGTCGCGCTTGGAGGCGAGCAGGTGGTCGGCCCCGTCGAGGGTCAAGAAGCTCTTCGGATGCTTGGCCTGGGCGTAGATGCGACGGGCGTGGTCGAGCTCCACGATGTCGTCGTCCGGGGCGTGCAGGATCAAGAGGGCAGCTCCCAGGTTCCCGATCCGATCCGAGAGCCGTTGGCGGTCGAGGTCTTCGATGAACTGCTGCTGGATCGAGAAGCTGCGTCCTCCGAGCTGAACGGTCGTTTCCCCCCGCGTCTCGAGTTCGTGGGCGCCCGGTACGAACAGGTGCTTCAGGTGGCCCGGGTCGCTGGGGGCTCCGATGGTGACGACGCCCAGCACCGACTCCAGTTCCGGCGCGGCGGAGAGGACCGCGGCTCCGCCCAGGCTGTGTCCGATCAACAGCCGTGGGGCCTCGTAGCGCTGGCGCAGGTGCTCGGCCGCGGACAGGAGGTCGGCCACGTTCGAGGAGAAGTTCGTGTTGGCGAAGTCCCCTTGGCTGTTGCCCAGGCCCGTGAAGTCGAAACGCAGGACCGCGATGCCCTCGGCGCACAGGCCCCGGCTGATGCGGGTCGCCGCGGCGATGTCCTTGGAGCAGGTGAAGCAGTGGGCAAAGAGGGCGTAGGCCCGGGGCGGGCGGGCCGGCAGTTCCAGCCTTGCGGCCAGCAGGACGCCCTTCTCGTTGGGGAATTGTAGCTTCAGGCTTTGTGCGGCCATGGGCGGTACCATTTCTGGTCGCTGCTGGGCGACCCCGGGGCCAGGCCACGGTATGTTACGGGGCTGCGATTCCCAGGGCGAACACCGATGGCGCCTGCCGGGTGGCCCCGGCCGGGCGAACGGCGAGCGCCTTCCAGCAGGATGCTGCAAAAGACTCCCTTCCCGTCACATCAGAGAATCATGTCCGAGACCAGGTCTTTTCATCGATCGTCCCTGCGCAGCCCCGCGCTGCGTGTCCTCCCCTTGGTTCTCGCCTGCGGGCTCTTGGTCCCCTCGGGCTGCGGCGGCGAGGACTCGTCCGGATCCGACGGTAGCCGCGGACCGGTCGCCCTCGAGGACAGCGACGGCTACGCGGCCTTCCGCAGCGGACTCGAGTACGCCCAGCGGGGAAACCACGACAAGGCCGCCTCCGAGTTCCAGACCGCCGTTCGCCTGGACTCCTTCCAGCCCGAGTTCCTGCACCACTACGGAAAGTCCCTGGCCGCGCTGGGGCAGGATTCCTACGCCCAGCAGGCTTTCGAGCGCGGCTTGGAGCTGATGCCCCGGCACCCGGGGATCCTCAAGGAGATGGGGGCCCTCGAGATGCGCTCGAACCGCCTGCAGGAGAGCGTGGCCTACCTGCGCCGCTCGATCGAGGTGGACCCGAGCCAGGCCGACGTGCACTTCCACCTGGGCCGCAGCCTGATCTACCTCTCCGATGCCCGCATGGGCTCCATGCTGCGGGATCAGGAACGCCTGGACGAGGGCATCGGCGCCCTGGGGGAGGCCGTGCGGCTCGATCCGGGGAACGCGGAGTACAACCTCTGGCTGGGCAAGGCCTGGGAAGCGAAGAACGACCAGGACAAGGCGCTCGAGTACTTCCAGGCGGCCGCGGCCAGCGACGAGAACAACCTGCAGGCCTGGCTCGGCATCGGCGCGATCCAGGGCATGCGCGGCGAGCTGGACGCGGCCCGCGAGGCGATCACGAAGGCCATGGAAGTCGCCCCCGACTCCCAGGAAGCGCTGTTCGAGTACGGCCTGATGCTCGAGCAGGACGGCGACCTCGAGAAGGCGATCGAGATCAACCCCGCCTCGCCGCAACCGCACTTCCGCCTGGCCAACGTGCTCAGCCAGCTCGGCGACGAGGACGGACACGCCCGCGCCATGGCCGAGTTCGAGCGCTGGTCGGAGCTGAACAACGAGTACCAGTTCTGGCACGGGGAATCGAAGACGAACCCCGGGGATCCGGAGGTCCTGGCACGCCTCGGCGAGATGCAGTACCTCATGAACGAGCCCGATCGGGCCCTCTTGACCTTCGCCAGCGTGTTGAAGCTGGACAACAAGCACGGCGACGCGAATGCCTACTCCGGCATGATCTTGCGGGAGGCCGGTGAGCTGCCCCAGGCGGCGTTCCACCTCAGCCTGGCGGCCAAGGTCATGCCCGAGAACGAAGAGGTTCGCCGCGCCTGGGTCAGCGCCCTCTTGGAGAACGGGGATCAGCCGCTGGCCAAGGAGGCTCTGGAGAGCATTCTGGCCGATCATCCCGACGACGAGTGGTGCTGGTACAACCTGGGGGTGATCGAAATCGCCCTGGGCAATCTGGACGTAGCCGGCGAACACTTTCGCGCGGCACTCGAAGCCAACGAGGACTACACCGAGGCTCGCTACGCCCTTGCCGGGGTCTATTACAGCTCCGAGCAGTGGGAAGAGGCCGCCGCGGAATACCGCCGGATTCTGAACGTGCAGCCGGACCACCCGGACGCCAAGCACTACCTCGAGCTGGCCCTCAACGAGGGAGCGGAGTGAAACGCGGGCTGCTTGGCCCGCTCTTCGTCGCTCTGACCGGCTTCGGCTGTTCCGCGGAGGACGAGCTTCCCGCGCGCACCGAGGCCACGCCCGAACCGGCTCCATCAGTCGAAGCGGAGCCGAGTCACTTTCGTTTCGTGGACGCCACCGTGGCCTCAGGGCTGGGGCGCTTCCGACAGCAGAGCGGAACACCCGAGAAAGGCTTCGTCAGCGAGACGGTCGGCGCGGGGGTGGCTTTCCTGGACTACGACCGGGACGGCCTGCTCGACGTCTACCTGACCAATGGGTCGCGCCATGCGGGCTACCCCGCCGGGGAGGAGCCGGCGGACGCCCTCTATCGCAACGTCGGTGGGAGCTTCCAGGACGTGACGGCGGAGGCGGGGCTGGGGGACAAGGAGTGGACGGCCGGCGTCAGCGCGGTGGATCTCGATGCGGACGGGTGGACCGATCTGTACGTGACCAACCACGGGCCCAACCGTTTCTATCGGAACGGCGGGGACGGTCGCTTCGAAGAGCGGGCGCAGGCCTGTGGCCTGGCCGATTCCCTCTGGAGTACGTCTTCGGTCTTCCTGGACCACGACCGGGACGGGGACCTGGACCTCTACCTGGTCAACCACATCCTGTTCGACCTGGCCTGGGTCGAGGCAAACCTGCGCAGCAAGGACTACAACGGCGTGCGCGTGTTCGCCGGACCGCGCGGTCTTCCGGCCGCACCCGACCACTTCTACCGAAACGGCGGAGACGGAAGCTTCGAGGAAGTGTCGGAGGCCGTCGGTGTTGCCGAGCCTCGCCGCTACGGCTACCAGGGGGTGGCCTTCGACAGCGACGTCGATGGCTGGATCGACGTCTACGTGGCCAACGACTCCCAGGCCAACTTCCTGTGGCGCAACCAGGAGGGCACCTTCGAGGACATGGCCCCACGACGCGGGCTGGCGCTGAGTCGGGACGGTGCGCCCCAGGCCGGCATGGGGGTCTGCCTGGGGGACTACGACGGGGACCTCGTGACCGACCTGTACGTGACGAACTTCTCCGACGACTACTTCACCCTGTACCGGGGAAGAGAGGACGGCTTCTTCACGGACGTGAGCTACCGCGCCAACGTGGCCACCGCCAGCATGACGAGCTTGGGCTGGGGCTGCGCCTTCGAGGACTTCGACAACGACGGGGATCCGGACCTGGTCGCCGTGACCGGACACGTGTATCCCCAGGTCGATCAGTTCGATTTCGGGACCACCTACCGCCAGCGCAACCTCCTGTTCGAGAACCAGGGCGGCAGGTTCCGCACGTCCAGCTACGAGGGTGGGCCGGGCTTCGAGGCCAGCTACGTGAGCCGGGGCGCGGCCTGCGGGGACTTCGACAACGACGGGGACCAGGATCTCTTGGTCGGCAACCTGGACGATCCCCCGACGCTCCTGCGCAACGAGACGTCGGATCGGGGAGCCTGGATCAAGATCGAGCCCGTGGGGCCGCCGGGGAACCTCGACGCGGTCGGGGCCCGGATGCTCTTGATCGCCGGTGAGCTGAGGATGCTGAGGCTGGTCGGCACCGGAGGAAGCTTTCTCTCCAGCGGAGACAAGCGGCTGCACTTCGGGCTGGGCCCGTCGCCGCAACCCTGCCGCCTCGTGGTCACCTGGCCCGATGGCAGCGAATCGGAGTTCTCGGGGCTGGAGCCGGGCAAGCTCAACCGCGTGCACGCTTCGGGAGAGCTGGAGATCGAAGCTCTGACTGCGCTG
>JAUIEE010000573.1 GCA_030428965.1 bacterium
TTCGGCCTGATCCGTACCAATGCGCAGGCATAGGAGGCGTTCTTCGCCGTAGTGCAGGTAGACAGAGCTGTAGGGCCGCTCGGGTGGCGGTTTTTTAAAATGCTGCTTATTGCCATAAGTATGGTATAACTTGTGCAGGGCCCATTCAATGTGCTTGCAGGTACCCAGGCTGTTGGTGCGGAAATCAAGACAGGAGCAGAAGTTGTCGCCGGGGCCTTTACCGCGCAGGGCGAGGCGATAGACCCAGTCCCGATACTCCCGGTAGAGCTCCTCGAAGGCCGTGAGGTCTCCGCGGTCGATGGCGGCGACCAGGCGGCGTTCACGCCGGGCGTCGAGGGGCGGCGGAGGGACCACCGGGGGAGGATGGGCCACGACGGCATCGGGGGGAAGAAAAAACGAGTTGGGTGAACTTTGCCGGGCGGTGCAGGGCTTCAGGCGCAAGTCGCAACCAACCCACGGAGAAACGACCATGAAGACCTGCCTGCTTCTACCCCTCGCCTTCCTGACCGCTTGCCAGAGCTTTGGCCCGCAGCGACTCGAGGACGTGCCCCTACCTGCGCCCCTGTTCAGCGACGTTCGCCTGGCCGAGCTCGAAGGGCTGCGGCCCAGCCTGCCCCGACCGTTCCGTCTCGGCGTGGCCCCGCCCCTGCGTCAGGTCCGCCACCTCGGCAGTGGCCACGGTTCGTTCTACGGTTTCGAGAGCTGGCGCCCCGAGGAGCGAGCCCTGATCGAAGGCTGGGGTCGGGAGCTCCAGGCAGCGGGACACATCCATGAGCTGGAGTTCCTGCCGCCGGTCTTGGTCGATCCGGCGACGGTGGAAGGGGAGAGTCTCCTGCTCGGGATCCGGGAGGCGGCCGCACGACGACAGGTCGATGCGGTCCTGCTGGTGCACTCGATGGCCGACCTGGGCTTCTACCAGAACTTCCTGGTCGTCTTCGATCTGACCCTGATCGGGGCCGCCTTCGTGCCGGGTCACACGGTCGAGAGCCGCGTCATGACGGACGCCCTTCTGGTGGACACGCGCAGTGAGTACCTCTACCTGACGGCCGCAGGATCTTCCCGGGACGAGCGCGACTGCGCGGTGATCCACTTGCCGCGGGCCGGGCAGCGCCTCCTGGAGAAGGTCGAGCTGGGTGCTCTGAAGCAGGTTGGAGACGAGCTCGAGCGACGCGCCGAGGCCCTCGCGGCGGAGCGTGCCTCCGGAGAGCAGGGGACGTGAGCCCCATGCTTGCCGGAGAATCAACCCAGCAGCGAGGCTCGCTCGTCTTCCAGCTGGCGCGTCAGCCCGAGGGCCTCCTCGACGCTCGAGAGGGCGGACACCTGACCTCGGCAGACCTGGAGGAAGTGGCGAATCTCTCCGTCGTAGCCGGTGGTCGTCTGCGTCTCGACGGCTTCGGTGCGGCCGTCGGCATGCAGCTCGAGGGGACGCTCCCGGGCCAGATCGAAGTCGGCCGTGGCACGCTCGAACTGGACCAGGTAGCGCATGCGGAAGGGAAAGCCCTCGTCGAGCCAACCGCCTTCGGCCTGAACGAGGGCCGGACCCTCGGCGAAGCGGTAGGTCGTGCTCATGTGGTCCAGGGTGCCGACGGTGGAGACCGACTGCGGGGGGCCGAAGCACCAGCGCACGAAGTCCGCGTCGTGAACGTGGAGGTCGAACAGCGCTCCGCCGCTCTGCCGCGCGTCGCGGTAGAAATCCCCCCAGTCGGGTCGGGCTCCAAGACGCTGGAAGTGTGCCGCGAGAACCTTGCCGTAGGTGCCCCTTCGAATCGCCTCGTGCAGCCAGTCCCAGCCCGGCCAGAAGCGCATGCACATGGCCGGCATGCAGGTGCGGTCGCTGTCCTGGTCGACCTCGAGGAGACGCTCCACCGAGGGTGAGTCCAGGGCGAGGGGCTTTTCGACCAGGACGTGCTTGTCGGCGCGTAGGGCAGCGATGGCGAGCTCGACGTGGGTCGTGGTCGGCGTGCACAGACAAACGGCCTCCACCTCCGGATCGGCGAAGAGGTCCTCCGCCCGTCGGTAGGTGCGGGTCTGCTTCGGGTCGAAGAGCTGGCCCTGCGCGCTTGCGAGATTGCCGCCGGTGCCGGCTTCCCCCCGCAGGCGATCGGGGTCCGGGTCGCCGACGGCCACGAGCCGATTGGCAAGACCCGCTTGCTCGGCCGCCGCCAGAGCCCGGATGTGCATGCGGCCCATGAAACCCAGGCCGACCACTCCGATTCCGAGGGAGGAGCTCACCTGGGGGCGGCGCCGAGATGCCGCTGCACCAGCTCGTGGGCAGCTCGGATGTCGGCCTGGCGATCCTGACCGGCCTCCCGTTCGATGATCAGATCACACACG
>JAUIEE010000104.1 GCA_030428965.1 bacterium
CATCGCGACGATTGCCGGCGGTTTCCTGGGCGGCATAATCGCCAGCCGCATCGGCGTTCTGAAGGCGCTCTTTCTCGGGGCGGTCCTGGCGGCCGTCAGCGCGCACCGGGCCTACCTCGAAGCCGGGGACCTCGACCAGCTGCGGCGCGGAAAACGGGTCACCCAGGTGCGGCGGGTGGTGCGCGAGAGGCTGGAAGAAGAGCTCTGGGGTTCCTCGGGGCTCGCTCCCCGGGTGGAATCGTCCCTCAGGAGCGACGCGACGCCGTACGATGTGGCCGGTGAGATCGTGGGCGAAGTCCTCGGTTCCCGGGAACGAACGACCCAAGCAAGGTGACCCATCCATGAGCGAATCCAACGGAGCAACCGGGATCGGCGTCCAGCGCAAGGACGCCCAGGCGCTGTGGGAAGAGGCCTACCGCAAGGCCAAGCTACGGGACGTCGAGAACACCACCATCTCCGGCGTGCCCCTGAAGCCGATCTACACCCCCGACGACGTGGCCGACCTGGACTACGCCCGGGACCTCGGCTACCCCGGCCAGTTTCCCTACACCCGGGGCGTTCACCCCTCGATGTACCGCGGTCGCCTGTGGACCATGCGGCAGTTCGCCGGGTTCGGATCCTCGGCCCAGACCAACGAGCGCTTCAAGTTCCTGCTCGATCACGGGCAGACCGGGCTGTCCGTGGCCTTCGACTTCCCCACCCTCATGGGCTACGACTCCGACCACGGAGTCAGTGAGGGCGAGGTCGGTCAGGTCGGCGTGGCCATCTCCAGCCTGATGGACATGGAGACCCTGATGGACGGCATCCCCATGGATCGCGTGTCCACCTCGATGACGATCAACGGGCCGGCCCCGATCATGCTGGCCTTCTACATTGCCTGCGGCGAGAAGCAGGGCGTCGACCCCAAGCTGCTGCGCGGCACCGTGCAGAACGACATCCTCAAGGAGTACCAGGCCCAGCACGCCTGGCTCGTGCCGCCGGAGCCCGCGCTGCGCATGATCACCGACGTAATGTCCTATTGCGCCGGCCACGTGCCCCAGTGGAACACGATCTCCATCAGCGGCTACCACATCCGTGAAGCCGGATCGACGGCCGCCCAGGAGCTCGCCTTCACCCTGGCGAACGGCATGGAGTACGTGCGCCGCGGGGTGGCCGCCGGCATGGACGTGGACACCTTCGCGCCGCGCCTGTCGTTCTTCTTCGACGCCCACATGGACTTCTTCGAGGAGATCTGCAAGTTCCGGGCGGCGCGTCGCATCTGGGCGCGCAAGATGCGCGATGAGTTCGGGGCCAAGGATCCGCGTTCCTGGATGATTCGCTTCCACACCCAGACGGCCGGTGTCTCCCTCACCGCCCAGCAGCCCGAGAACAACATCGTGCGCACGGCCCTGGAGGCCATGTCCGCCGTCCTGGGGGGGACCCAGTCCCTGCACACCAACTCGATGGACGAGACCCTGGCCCTGCCGACCGAGAAGGCGGTCAAGATCGCGCTGCGCACCCAGCAGGTGATCGCGGAAGAGACCGAGGTCAGCCACGTCACCGATCCCCTGGCGGGCTCCTACTTCGTGGAGGCCCAGACCGATCGGCTCGAGAAGGACGCCGAGGCCTACTTCGCGGAGATCGACAAGCGTGGCGGCGTGGTCCCCTCGATCGAGGCCGGCTACATCCAGCGCGAGATCCACAACTCGGCGGTGCAGTACCAGCTCGCCGTCGAGCGCGGCAAGAAGAAGGTGGTCGGCGTGAACACCTACGTCGAGGACAAGGACGCCAAGCCCGAGATCGAGATCCTGAAGATCGATCCCGCCGTCGAGCGCAGCCAGCACGAGCGCCTGGCCGAGCTGCGCAAGAAGCGCGACCCCAAGAAGGCCCAGGCCGAGCTGGACGCGATCCGCGACGCCTGCCGCCACCCCGAATCCGAGGGCGGCAACCTGCTCGAGCGCTTCGTCGCGGCCGCACACGCTTACTGCACGCTGGGCGAGATCGCCGACGTGCTCCGTTCCGAGTTCGGTGAGTACCAGGAGCCGATGATCCTCTGATGGCTGAGCGAAAGATTCGAGTTCTCATCGGCAAGCCCGGCCTCGACGGACACGACCGTGGCGCCAAGACCATCGCGGCCGTGCTGCGCGACCACGGGATGGAGGTGATCTACACCGGGCTGCACCAGACGCCGGCCATGATCGCCGAGACGGCCCTGCAAGAGGACGTGGACGTCGTCGGTCTCTCGATCCTGTCCGGCGCCCACATGACGCTCTTTCCCCGCGTGCGCGAGGAGCTCGAGAAGCGCGGCAAGGGCGACGTGCTCATGACGGGTGGAGGGATCATTCCCCAGGACGACATCGATGCGCTCGAGGAGGCCGGCTTCTCCAAGCTCTTCGGTCCTGGGACGGCCACCGACGACGTGGCCAAGTGGATCAAGGAGACGATGCAGGAGCGCTGGAAGAACGAGGAGATCGAGGCATGACCGGCAGCACCGACCGCGAGATCTTGACCATCGAGCAGGCCGCCGACCTCCTGGGGGTCAGCGTCAAGACCTTCAACAAGGTCCTGCACAAAGAGAGCATTCCGGCCCGCAAGATCGGCCGGGAGTGGAAGTTTTCGCGCTCGGCCCTCATCGCTTGGGTCGGCAGCGGAAGAAGCGATCAGTTCTACCGCGAGGCGGAGCCGAAGAACGGCACGATCACGGCGGAAAAGAGCCGCAGGACCAGCGGCTGGCGACTGGAACTCGACTGACGGACCGGAACGACAAGAAGCGAATCAAGATGACCGTTATTACGCCGACACGGTACGAGCTACCCGAGATCAAGCACTCCTTCGACCTGACCGAGGATCAGCGCATGATCCAGGAGATGGTGCGGGACTTTGCCAACCAGGAAGTCGCCCCCATCGCCGCGGAGATCGATGAGAATCACCGCTTCCCCCTCGAAACCTGGAAGAAGATCGTGGAGCTCGGCCTGCCCGGGATTCCCTTCCCCGAGGATCTGGGGGGCTCCAACGGCGGCACGCTGGCCTACTGCCTGGCGGTGGAAGAGATCAGCCGCCTGTGCGGTTCCACCGGCCTGACCCTGGCCGCCCACGTCAGCCTCGGCACCTACCCGATCTTCGCCTGGGGAGGGGACAAGCTGCGCGCCGACTACGTTCCCAAGCTGATCGCGGGGGAGTACATGGGGGCCTACGGGCTGACCGAGCCCGGCGCCGGTTCGGACTCGGGGGCGACCCGGACTACGGCGGTGCTCGACGGAGACGAGTACGTGCTGAACGGCCGCAAGTGCTTCTGCACGAACGCCACCCACTCGGGCACGGTCATCATCACCGCGGTTACCGACAAGTCCCTGGGCCCCAAGGGGATCAGCGCCTTCGTGGTCCCGCGCGATACCCCCGGCTTCTCCCTGGAGAAGGGCGAGATGAAGCTGGGCATGCGCGGCTCGGACTGGGCCAGTCTCGTGTTCGAAGACGCGCGCATTCCGCGTGACCACCTGCTCGGTCCGGAAGGCCAGGGCTTCAGCACCTTCATGAAGACCCTCGAAGGGGGGCGCATCTCGATCGGGGCCCTCTCCCTCGGCATCGCCCAGGGGGCCTACGACTGCGCCCTCAAGTACGCCAAGGAGCGTGAGGCCTTCGGCAAGAAGCTGGCCGACCAGCAGGCGGTGGGCTTCAAGCTCGCCAACATGGCGGTGGAGATCGAGGCGGCGCGCCACCTGGTCTACCACTCGGCCCGCCTCAAGGACGCCGGCGAGGACTACGGCTGGAAGGCCGCCATGGCCAAGCTCTACGCGTCGGAGGTTTGCATGCGCGCGAGCTACGACGCGATTCAGATCTTCGGGGGCTACGGCTTCAGCCGCGAGTACCCCGTCGAGCGCATGTGGCGCGATGCCAAGCTGTGCACGATCGGGGAAGGGACGAGCGAGATCCAGCGCGTCATCATCTCCCGCAAGATCCTGCGCGGTTAGGAGAGCGTCGCCTTCCCCATGCCGGCACCGGCGTCGAACGAGCCCATCGCCTGGGAGAGACGCTCCGTGCGCGTGGGCGAGTGGGAGGTCACGGCTCTGTCCGACGGCTTCATGCGTCTCGACGGAGGGGCCATGTGGGGCGTCGTGCCGAAGAACATGTGGTCGCGCTGGACCCCGGCCGCGGAGGACAACACGATCCTGATGGCCCTGCGGCCCTTCCTCGCCCGGCGCGGCGAGGATTGCGTCGTGATCGAGGTCGGGATCGGATCCCGCTGGGAGAAGAAGTGGCAGGACATCTACCACATCGAGCGCAGCGACACGTTGCGTTCGACCCTGGCGGCTTGCGGCGTGGCGCCCGAGGCGGTGACCCACGTCGTCGCCTCCCACTGCCACTTCGATCACATCGGTGCCCAGGTCGAGGAGCGCGACGGCCGGCTGGTTCCGCTCTTTCCGAACGCGCTCCACTTCGCACCCGCGATCGAGATCGAAGTCGCCAAGCATCCCGACCACGTGCGCCGGGCGTCCTACCGACCCGAGGACGTCCTGCCCATCGAAGAGGCCGGCCTGCTGCGGGCCCTGGACGCGGACGATGAGCCCCTGCCGGGCATTCGGGTGCACCAGGCTCCCGGACACTCCGACGGCGTGAGCGTGGTCACGATCAACGAGGAGGGCGCCGGGGATACGGCCATCTTCTGGGCCGACGTCGTGCCGACGACGCACCACATCCAACCTGCCTACATCATGGCCTACGACATCGACGTGTCCCGTTCGTTCGAGAGCCGCAGCCTGTGGCTGGAGCGCGCGGCCGAGCAAGGCTGGATCGGCCTGTTCTATCACGATGCCGACCATGCGTTCGGGCGTATCGTGAAGGGAGACAAGCGCTTCCGGGTGGAGCTGCTGGAAGCCTAGAGGCCGCCATGAAGATCGTTTCGCTCTGCCCGAGCCTCACCGAGCTCGTGTTCGATCTGGGACGGGGCGAGGAGCTCGTGGGCATCACCAAGTTCTGCGTGCACCCCGCCGATCGTGTCGGAAGAGTCGAGAAGGTCGGCGGCACCAAGGATCCGCGCATCGGGCGCATCGTCGAGCTCGCCCCGGACATCGTTCTCCTGAACGAGGAGGAGAACCGCGTCGAGGACGCCCAGGCCCTGGAAGAGGCTGGGGTCAGGTGCCATGCGAGCCTGCCCCGAACGGTGGAGGAGACGGCCGAAATGGTGCGCTCGATCGGTGCGGCGCTGGAGGCCCAGGGGGCCGGGGAACGGGTCGCACGGGACATTCTGGGGCGCAGCGCCCGGGTTGCCGAGCGCGTCGCGGGGCTCCCCCGTGTGCGCTGGAGCTACCTGATCTGGCGCGAGCCGTGGATGAGCGTCAACCGCGACACCTTCGCCCACGCTCTCCTGGAGCTCGCCGGGGGGACGAACGTCTTTGCCGACGAAGCGGAACGATACCCGGAGGTCACCCTCGAGCGGTTGTGCGCCGAGGACCCCGACGTGGTCCTCTTGTGCACCGAGCCCTTTCCCTTTGCCGAGAAGCACGTGGCCGAGCTGGCCGAAGAGACGGGCCTGGGCAGGGAGCGCTTCTGTATCGCCGACGGGGAGTACCTGTCCTGGCACGGCTCGCGTACGCCGGACGGGATCGACTACGCCGCGGCCCTCCTGGAGCGCTTTCGATCGTGAACGAACTGGCGGCCCTGGCTACCGAAGTGGATCTCCGACTGCGGGAGAAGACCGACCCGAAGCGTCAGGAGTTCACGCGCGGGTACTTCCCGAGTGCGATGGAAAACCTCGGCGTGGCCGTGCCCCACGTGCGCAAGGTCGCCCGGGACGTCGCCCGGCGCTTGAAGTCGTCGCCCCCCGGCCAGGCCATCGACTTCGCGCGCCTCGTCCTGGCCCAGAACACCTTGGAAGGGCGGCAGGCTGCCTACCTCGTCCTGGCCCTGCACCCCGATCACCCGGCCTTCCTGAAGCGTGCCGTGCTGGAGGAGCTGGGAAAGGGAATGGACAACTGGACCTCGGTGGACACCTTTGCCTGCGACCTCTCCGGCCCGGCCTGGCGCGTGGGAGCGCTCAGCGATCGTGCCGTCCAGGCCTGGGCCAAGGGTCGTGACCTCTGGTGGCGTCGAGCCGCCGTCGTCTCCACGGTGGCCCTGAACCTGGCGTCGCGCGGCGGGGAGGGAGATGCGCCGCGGACCCTTGCGATGTGCGAAGAGCTGGCCACCGACCCCGAGCCGATGGTGGCCAAGGGGTTGTCCTGGGCTCTGCGCTCTTTGATCGGACACGATCCGCAGGGGGTCGAGCGCTTTCTCCGCAAGCACCGCGAGCACCTGCCTCGGCTGGTGCTGCGCGAGGTCCAGAACAAGCTCGAGACCGGCCTGAAGACTCCCGGGAAAGCCGCAGGCGTGCGAAAGAAGGCCTAGGCGGGGAAGAGCGGGCCTGCCCGTGCGTCGCAAAGCTCGGGTCAGGTTCGTCGGCGACCGGTGGGGGCGTATGATGGGCGTCCTCGGGTCCCGAAGGGCCATCCCATGAAAGTACTCGTCACAGGCGGAGCAGGGTTCATCGGATCCCACCTGACCGAGAAGCTCCTGGCCCAGGGCGACGAGGTCTCTTGCCTGGACGACCTCTCCACCGGCCGGCTCGAGAACCTGGGGGCCGTGCTGGAGCATCCGGCCTTCCACATGCACGTGGGGTCCGCCCTGGAGGAGAAGCGGGTGGCAGCGCTGGTCGAGGCCGCCGATCAGGTCTTCCACCTGGCCGCTTCGGTAGGGGTCAAACGCGTCGTCGCTCACCCCAGCGAAGCGATCGAGACCAACGTGGGCTCGACGCGCGCCGTGCTCCAGGCGGCTGCCCGCGATCGGACCCCGGTGCTGTTCACCTCCAGCTCGGAGGTCTACGGCAAGGGCCTGCGCGTCCCCTTCCGCGAGGACGACGACCTGTGCCTGGGACCCACGAAGCGCTCGCGCTGGGCCTACGCCTGTTCGAAGGCCCTGGACGAGTGGTTGGGCCTGGCCTACCACCGTGAGCGAGGCCTGCCCTTCACGGTGGCTCGTCTGTTCAACACGGTCGGGCCGCGGCAGGTAGGGCTGCACGGGATGGTCCTTCCGACCCTGGCCCGTCAAGCGCTGCTGGGGGAGCCGCTCTCCGTGCACGGGACCGGAGAGCAGACCCGCTGCTTCTCCCACGTTGCGGATACGGCCGAGGCCCTGGTTCGGCTGGCCCGCTGCGACGACGCGCACGGGGAGGTCGTCAACGTGGGCTCGGACGAGGAGATCACGATCGCCAGCCTCGCGGAGCGAGTGCGTACGCTGGCGAAGAGTCCGTCGCAGATCCTGTTCGTTCCCTACGAGGAGGCCTACGGCGACGGCTTCGAAGACATGCAGCGGCGTGTTCCATGCCTCGACAAGCTCGAGACCCTGTGTCGTTTCCGCCCCCGAACCTCCCTCGACCAGACGATCCGAGACGTGCTCGACTCGGAGCGTGCCGCCCTGTCCATCGCCAGCTGACCCGACCTCACGGGCGTCTCGCCGATCCAGCCATGCGTGTGCTTCGAACCAAGCCCTTCTTCCTCCTCGCCCTCGCCCTCGCCCTCGCCTCCTGTTCGAAGCCCCAGCTCGAACCTGACCGCGAGCGACTCAACCTGATCCTGATCTCCCTGGACACGTGCCGCGCGGACCGGCTTTCCTGCTACGGCTACCCGCGCCCGACGTCTCCGGCCATCGACACCCTCGCGCGCGAAGGGGTGCTCTTCATCGACTGCCTGGCGAACAGCACCTCCACGGCGCCCAGCCACATGTCGATCTTCACCGGACAGTACCCGAGCCGTCACCGGCTGCTGGCCAACGGCGGCTCCACGATTCCTTCCCACACCCTGGCCGACATCCTCTCGGACTACGGCTGGAAGACGGCGGCCTTCACCGGACACGGATCGCTGCAGGAGAAGTTCGGGCACGGCCTCGGCTTCGACACGTTCGAGAGCGGCGTCAACGAGACGCGCACCGGCATCCAGCGCTTCACGCGCAACCTGCCCGGCGTCATGCCGTCGGCCCTGAGCTGGCTCGATGAGAACCAGGAGGATCCGTTCTTCCTGTTCCTGCACGGCTATGACCCCCACTGCCCCTACTGGGCCCCGGAGAGCTGGCAGGACAAATTCGTCACCCACCCCGTCGAAGACTTCGAGCTGGAAGGGCAGTGCGGTAGCCCGTACTTCTCCGAGGCCCTCTTCGATGGAGACTTCCCCACGAATCTCCAGTACCTGAACGACATGTACGACGCGGAGATCCGCGCGGCGGATCAGGCGCTCGGAGGCCTCTTCCAGCAGCTGAAGCGACGCAAGCTGTTCGAGAAGACGGTGGTCATCTTCACCAGTGACCACGGCGAGGTGCTGGGCAATCACGGCTTCGTGGGCCACACCTCGCTCTGGGAAGAGGAGATGCGCATCCCCTTCGTCGTGCGCTTTCCGGACAAGCGCTGGCAGGGAACACGACGTCGGGATCCGGTTCAACAGGTCGACATCTTGCCCACGGCCCTCTCCGCCCTCGGAGTCCCCATCCCCGGGGGAACCCAGGGCATGGATCTCTATTCCATGCTCGAGCGAGAGGAGAGCGTCGCTCCCGATCGGATGCGCCTGTGCGAAGTCTCCGATTCCTACTCGGTGCGCTTCGGGCCCCGCTGGAAGCTGGCTTCCGGGAGCCGCGGCGAGGTGCGCCGTGGGAGCGCGGACGGTCTCTACGACCTCGAGAACGATCCGGCGGAGGGCGTCAACCTGGTGGAGCTGGAACAGGGCCGCGCGAAGTTCGAGGAGCTACGCGCCCGGTTCGAAGCCTGGAGGCATGAAGACGAGGTCGAGGGGGCCGTGTACCTGGGAGAGGTGGGGGAGTTCGACCCCCAGGACACCGAGATGTTGAAGGCCCTCGGGTACGCCGGCGAGGACGATTAGCCCAGGTCTTCTTCAGCGGACTTCGACGCCCTTCCAGAAGGCGACGTAGCCGCGGATGTTCTCGGCCTCGGGTTTGGGGTCGCGGTAGGTCCAGGCCGCGTCGGTGTTCTGCTGGCCGCCCACCTCGACGGTGTAGTAGCTGGCCACGCCCTTCCACCCGCAGACGCTCGTCGTCGAGCTGTCCTGGAAGAAGCGGGACTCGAGCGAATCCGCCGGGAAGTAGGTGTTGCCCTCGACCTCCACGGTCTTGTCGCTCTGCGCCAGGACCTCGCCGTTCCAGATGGCCTTCTTCATGGCCCTCTCCTAGGCCTAGTCCAGGTCGATTCCAGCGCCGAAGGTGCCCTTCTCGCTCGCGCGGTCCGGAGTCGGTCGCCTGGGGGTCCTGGGCTCGTCGGCTCTCTCGCGCCGGGAGTCGTCCCTGCGCGGTCCGCCCCCTCCGCGGCGAGAACGTCCGGACTCCGGATCCCGGCGCGACTCCTCGCGCTCGTCCCTCGATCTGCGGCGGGGCCTGTCGCGGCGAGACTCGTCGCGCTCTCGGGAGCGCTCCGGCTCGCGCTCGTCCCGGGAACGACGGGATCGGTCGCGACGGGGCTCGTCGCGTTCCCCGGATCGTTCCGGTTCACGCTCGTCCCGGGATCGTGCGCGGGACCGTCCACGCCGGGACTCTCCTCCTCGCTCGGAGCGCTCGTCGTCACGGGACCTGTGGCGGGTCCTCTCCTGACGCGGCTCGTCGCTTCGCTCGGATCGTTCCGGGTTCCGGTCGTCGCGGGACCGCCGGCGGGACCTTTCGCGGCGCGGCTCATCTTGTTCGCGCGCATCGTCCCTGTGCCCGGTGCGGGGTGCACGCTCGTTTCGTGAACGATCACGGGTCCTCCCGCGCTCGGAGGAGCGCCCGCGCCGCGGGCGTTCTTCGCCGCGCCGTCCACGATCCTCCTCGTCCCGGCCACGCTCTCGCCTGGCCGGCGCCCGGTAGCGGCCGGGGACGTCGGCTTCGGGGATCTCCCACTTGGCCTTGGAGGTCAGGGCGCGCCAGCGACGTCGATCCTCCCCGCTGACCAGGGTTACGGCCTTTCCCGAGCGGCCGGCACGACCGGTTCGGCCGATGCGGTGGGTGTAGTCCTCCAGCTCGCGCGGGACGGCCAGGTTGATCACGTGGGTGACGTGATCCACGTCCAGGCCGCGGGCGGCCACGTCGGTCGCGACCAGGGCCTTGACCTCGCCGGTACGGAAGGCCGACATGACGCGAAAGCGCGAAGGCTGGTCGTAGCCCCCGTGCAGGGCCTTGACCGAGAAGCGCTGCCGTTCCAGGCGCCGCAGGAGTCGATCCACGTCGGTACGGCGCTCGCAGAAGACGAGGAACACGTCGTCGTCCTCACTCTGTTCGATCAGGCGCGTCAGGACCAGCGCCTTGTCCTCGGGCTCGACCGACATGTAGGTCTGGTCGATCGAGGAGACCGTCGAGGGACCCCGGGCCGTGGCCACTTCGACCGGATCCTTCGTCGAGGAGCGGGCGAGCTTGAGGACCTCGGTGGGGAAGGTCGCCGAGAACAGCAGGGTCTGACGCTCGTCCGGCAGGAAGCTGAGGATCTTGCGGATGTCGTCCAGGAAGCCGATCTCGAACATCTTGTCGGCTTCGTCGAGCACGGCATACTCGGTCCAGGGGAAGGACAGGAACCTCTGCTGGTAGAGGTCGAGCACTCGGCCCGGTGTGCCGACCACGACCTGAGCTCCGGCCTGAAGCTTCTTGATCTGGTCCTGCATCGGGTCTCCGCCGACCACCAGGGCGACCTGGACTCCGCGCGGCAGCGCCAGGGCCTCGAGCACGTCGGCCACCTGCTGGGCCAGCTCCCGCGTGGGGCACAGGACCAGACCCAGAACGGTCGCTCGTTCCGGATCGATGCGCGCCATCATCGGGGCACCGAAGCCCAGGGTCTTGCCCGTGCCCGTCTCCGCCTTGGCGATCACGTCCTTGCCTTCGAGCACGGGACCGATCGCGAGCTTCTGAATCGGCGTGGGCACCGTGATGCCCATGTCGGCGATGGCCTGCTGGATGTCTTCCCCCAGGTCCCACTCGTGGAAGGACTCGATGTCGGGAGGAGCATCGACCGGGTGAAGTTCGGCGATCTTCTCTCTCTTCGGTCCTTTCGGACCCTTGGGACGGGATCGGCCGCTGCGGCGGTGTCTCGGGTGGTTGCTCATCTCGGGGCGCTCGGGGCGGGCGTACGGCAAATAAGGTAGGGTTCCGGGGCGAGAGATAGAAGCGCTAAGGGAGCGAAGGGACGAGAAGACATGCGGATTGCTACTTGGAACGTGAACTCGGTGCGAGCGCGGATGGAGCGGCTCCTGCCCTGGCTATCGGAGAAGCGCCCGGAAATCGTCTGCCTGCAGGAAACCAAGTGCGTCGACGAGGCCTTTCCCAGGGAGCCCATCGAGGAGCTGGGCTACAGCCTCGTAACCTTCGGGCAGCGCACCTACAACGGTGTCGCCATCCTCGCAAAGGGGGGCATCGAGGACGTGATTCGCGGCTTCGGGGACGAGCGCTTCGATGACGAGGCGCGGGTGATCGGAGCCACCGTGGAGGACGTCATGGTCTTGAACCTCTACGTCGTCAACGGTCAATCCGTCGGGAGTGAGAGCTACGACTTCAAGCTCTCCTGGCTCGAGCGCCTGCGGGACTTCGTTCGGGAGCGCTACGACCTGGCCGAGAAGGTCGTCTTGCTGGGCGACTACAACGTCACGATCGACGACCGGGACGTCCACGACCCGGAGCTGTGGAAGGGCCGAATCCTGTGCTCCGCTCCGGAGCGCGCTGCCCTGCAGGCCTTGATGGCGGAGGGCTACTCCGACCCCTTGCGCAAGTTCACCGAGGAAGCCGGACACCACACCTGGTGGGACTTTCGGACACGCGGGTTCCAGCGCGGGCGTGGTCTGCGCATCGACCACGCCCTGCTCTCGCCGCCCGCACTCGAGGCCTGCACGGCGTTCGAAGTGGATCGGGAGGCGCGCGACGGAGCCAAGCCCAGTGATCACGCTCCGGTGATCGTGACGCTGGATTGAGACGTCAGTCTCCTTCGGGGGCCAAGAATCCCGATTGGGGGCCGTCGCCTTCTCGCTCCAGGGGGCGCGCGGCGTGCTCGTTCAGGGCCTTGGCGGCGCGTTTGGCCGTGTCGAGCTCACCGTAGAGCGTGTTGCGAACGTCGTGGGGCAGGGGCATGCTCATGATCAAGAGGTCGGTGAGATGCGAGGCAGGCACCTGGGGTGAGAGCTCCTTCTTGTCGGTGCGCTGTTCGAGAGCCTCCAGCAATTTGCTGCGCAAGGGCCCTTCTTCGGCCTCCGGCACGCTGACCTCGGGCGCAGGTTCCACGGCCACCCTGCGATAGAGTCGATCGCTGGGCACTTCGCGCAGCAGGACACGTTGCAGTCCCATCAGCCATACGTGAAAGCGCCCGTCGGGCAGGCGCACGTGGCGGCCGATCTCGCCCAGTCCGGCGATCGGGTAGACCGGAGGGGCCCCGGCCATGCTCTCTTCGTGTCCCTCCTGGATGGTTCCCAGCACGATCCGTCCCGGACCGTCCAGGCAGTCCTCGATCATCTGCCGGTAGCGCTCCTCGAACACGTTGAGCGGCAGGAGCAGGTAGGGGAACAGCCAGACGTTCGGCAGCGGAAAGAGCGGAACGACGGGCTGGTTGAGGGCCGCCTCGTCAGGCGGCCAGCTCTCAGGGATCGAGTCCACGTCCCGCCTAGCCCTTGGGGACGGGGTTGGAGGAAGAGGAGCCCAGGACTCGATCGACGAGCTGGAGGTCTCGAAAGGCTCGCGTGAGTCCACGCACCTGCATGCTGTTCATCAGGTTGCGCACGTGCCGGCGCAAGAGCAGTCGATCGGGGCAATCATGGAACCAATCCGGCCTCGGCACCAAGCCGTTTTGGGCCAGGTAGCGAACGCAGTCGGCCCGTGTTCGCATGCGGCCGCCGCGAAACGGGTCCACGATCATCGAACGCTGTCCCGCGTACAGGCGCAGGAGAACGTGTCCGGGCAGGGCCAGGGCTGCGGCCCGCAGGCCGGCGCGGCGGGCGACGCACAGGTAGATCGCCGTCAGGGTCAGCGGCATGCCCCGCTTGCGTTCGATCGCGCGGTGCAGGTGGATGTTGTCGGGGTGGTCGTAGTCGACCTCGCAGCCGATGAACCCCAGCTCGTTGCCGAGGACCTGGGACAGGACCATCGGGCGCGCGAAGTCGTCGGACTCCCGGGCCACGCGCCGAGTGACCTCGGCCGCCATGGCGTCCAGGGCCTTGACGTAGGGGCGCGTGTCGAGATCGGGTCGCTCGAGGCGCCCCAGGAGGAACAGGCCCCGTTCGATATCGACTTCCTTGGAGCAGCCGTAGCCCGACAGGCGGCGCGCAGCGAGGTGTCGCTCCCTGGCCGTGAGGATGCTGCGGGCCCGCGTCCTTCTGCGTGCGTCGCTCCCGTTCGCTGCGCGTCGGAGGGTCGCGAGAGCACCTTTGCCCATGCACTCCAGCTCCTGC
>JAUIEE010000574.1 GCA_030428965.1 bacterium
GCCCGATCTGCCCACAGTTCATCGCCAGGAAGCTGGTCGCTGGCTTCCTGACGGATGCACCCGCACCCCCGGGCAGTCCGGAAGAGGCCATCCTGCAGGGAGCGGTCGCCGACGCGGTGGCGGCTTTCGGCAGCGACGGGGACATCTCCGCCATGCTGGATGCCATCCTGACCCAGTCCAACATCGACGGGATCTTCAACGGCGCCAACCCTCTGCCCAAGTACATGCCCCCGTGGCTGTTCGTTTCGAGCCTCCTGCGGGCCGCCGAGGCGAACGTGGATCCGGCCAACATCCGGGCCGTCACGATGGAGCTGGATCAGCTCGGGCAGTCTCCCTACGACTTCGGTCCTCCGGTCGGCTACCCCGAGAGCATCGGGGCTTGGGTCCAGGATCAACCGGGTCGCTGGAACTTCGCCTACAAGCTGTTCGAGGACAGCATCCTGGGCATCCCGGTCAACGTCTCCGCCCTGTATGCCCAGATCGGAGGCTTCGATCGAGCGACGGCGGCCGACCAGGCGAGCCTGATCCTGACCGGTGGCAACCTCGCGGCGGAAGACCTGCAGATCATTCAGCGCTATGCGGATCTCTCACCGCTCCCGGACGCGGAGATGATGTGGAAGGTTCTCGCCCTGGCCGCCATCAGTCCTAGCTACAGCCTCTATTGAGCAAGGAAGACCCCGAACACAACGAGTCACGAACATGAAGAGAAACCAACCCAAGCAAGAACGTAGGACGGTCCCGTTGAACCGCCGGGGCTTCCTCCAGGGCGCATCGGTAGCCGCCGCATCTCTGGCGCTGCCGAGGGTCGCGCGGGCCCAGTCTTCCGGCGTCCCGCAGATCGGGATTCCCCTGCGCGGAACCCTGGTCTACTGCTTCCTGCGAGGAGGGGCGGACGGCCTGTCCATGAGTGTTCCCTACAGCGACCCGGTCTACACCGATCCCCTGGTGCGTCCGACGATCGCTGTGCCGCCGGGCAGCTACACGGCGTTGGACGGGACCTGGGCCCTGCCCGATGCCCTTTCTCCGCTGCTGACCGCATGGGGCAACAACGACCTGGCGGTCATCCCCGCCAGCGGGGTGCTCGAGAAGAACCGCTCGCACTTCATTCAGATGGACAAGATCGAGTTCGGAACTCCGCCGCCGCCCGAGATGCCGCCCGCGAACATCGTCGACGGTTTCATGGCCAGGCACCTCTCGAACGCGTCTTTCCCCACGACCCCCGTACTGCGGGGCATCGTGATGCAGAAACTGGCCACGAAGTCTTTCATCCAGGCCCCGCTGACCCTGGCCATCAAGAACGTGGAGGACTTCGACTTCCCCGGGGAGAACCTGATGGGTGCGGCCACCCAGGTCTTGCACGCGACCCAGAGCCCCCCGCTCTCCACGGCTTCAGAGAACGCCTTCAATGCGATCGACTACCTGAACAACGTCAACTACGCCAATACCGTAGGCAACTATCCACCGACCGAGTTCGGCGATCAGTTTCAACGAGCCGCCTCTTTGATCCTGGACGGCAATCCCCCCGAGATCCTGGAGATCGACCTGGGAAGCTGGGACCACCACAACCAGCAGGACCCGGTGAACCCCGGCGGTCTGATGTGGGACATCATGGACGACTTTGCCCGCTCCCTGTCCGCCTTCTACACGGACATGGCAGCGCTCAATCCCTACACGAATCGTCCGTGGAACAAGAGTGTGACGGTGGTGGTCGTCTCGGAGTTCGGGCGGCGAGTCCAGGAGAACTCCAGTCAAGGGACCGACCACGGCTGGGGCAGCACGATGTTCGCCCTGGGCGGTCGGGTCAACGGAGGAGTCGTCTACGACAACGGTTGGTCGGGCTTGGTGAACGAGACGGACACGGACGGAGACGTGCGCGTCCTGACCGATCACCGGGACGTGTTCTCGGAAGCCCTGAGCAAGCTGATGCGCCTTGGCAATCCCCAGGACGTGTACTTCAGCAACTACAACTTCACGGACTACGGGATCTTCAGCTAGGGCAACCCGGGTCGAATCCAGGGGGCCGGGGGAAGGTGAAAACCGGCCCCCGGCCCCTCTTGTATAAGTTCTGGGTAAGGGATGCCGGGCCGCTCGGCGCCCCCAGCTTCAAGGGTCAGACCCGATGGCCTACCCTAGGCGCGTCTCATTCATCTACCCCAACGAGGATCCGAGCGAATGAAGAAGAACTGGATCGCCCTCCTTTGTGCGGGCGCGTTGGCCGGCCCCGGGCTGGCGTTTTCGGCCCTCGGCCACGATCACCACAAGGGTGACGAGGCAGAGAGCCAAGAAGAGGGCCCGAAGAAGCTCAAGGTAGGTTCCGAGGTCCCCGAGACC
>JAUIEE010000105.1 GCA_030428965.1 bacterium
CGGATTCGTAGGGCCTGCTGGCGGGTCGATACCCGAAGTCGTACGCAGCGAATCCGGAGTTGGCCTAGTGACGCCGACCAGGAAGTACGGATCGTTGCCGGGTTCAGCCGATTGTGGCCCGAACCATCGCCAGTATTCCCGAGCGTACGAGCACCGGAAGCTGGTCCCAGGAGCGAAGGAGAAGGGCGAGATCTGGGCGGGTCTTGTCTAAGGACGCCGAGCAGAAAGCCGAGATGGAGTCGGCTGCTTCCGTAACCTCCTGACTGTTCAGGGGTTTATGTGTTTCCGCCAGCGGAATCATAATCCGCGTGTCGGGGGTTCGAATCCCTCCACCGCTACCACGCCCCGGTCACTCCGGCGGGACGATCATCTCCCAGGATCCCCAGGGGGAGCCCTCGATCCAGAACCTGCGGCCCTGCTCGCACGTCGCTGTTCGGATCGGGTGGCCGAGCCGGTCGACGCCAGGTGCATTCTCCAGGTCCAGGTGGTGTCCCAAGGCGAAGCGCAGCACGCGCAGGCGGGCCAGGTGTTCGGCCCGCAGGAGTACGGCTTGCTCGAGGTCCTCGAAGGGGATCTGGGCCAGGGCCTTCTGCTCGGAGATCTCGGCCCTGTACCGGTCTAGAACCTCCAAGACACCCCCACCGTCTCGAACGGCCGAGCGCAGGTCCCGGTCGAAGTCCAGCAGGACCTCGAAGCTCTGTCGGGTATGGCCCTTCGCGACCGCGGTCACGGCGGGGACGGCGTGCTGCAGGAAGGGATGCTCCTCGCGGTACTCGGGCGTCTCGCCAAAGGCGAGTTCCTCGGCGAAGCTACGCACGTTGCGCAGGGTGTGCACCCGCAGGGCGTCGCCGGGGAAGTCGAGCTGGGCGTCGACCTCCGCGAGGGCTTCGGACCAGGCGATGAGCTCGGCGCGGGCGAAGCGCGACCACCCGCCCTGGGCCACCAGGGCGACCAGGGGCTCGCGCACGAGCAAGAGGGCGCCGCTGCGCGCTTCGGTGAGGGTCGGTGTCGCCCCCAGATCGCGGGCGAGCTGCAGGCTGCTCAGCAAGAGCTCGAGGGCTCGCGCCGAGTCACCCTGGACGAGGTGAATCAAAGCAGCCTGGAAAGCGACGTCGGTCACGAGACCGACTTCGTGGGGCCACAGGATGGGCAGGGCCACTCCCGTCTGCCAGTCCATGTCCCGCGCAGCCCAATCCTCGAAAAGCTTCGCGTCCGGGGCACGGGCTCCACGCGCCAACGCCTCGAGCACGGGCTCAACGGAAGCGGCGAACTCGACGCGTCGATCGAGGTCCTCAGGACTCCCCCGCTCGAGCTCCAGCAGGCTCTCCCTGGGGGCGCTCAGGCCCACGATCTCCAGCGCCTGGTCGATGGCCTCCTGGTAGAGCTCCAGTGCCTTGCCGGAGCCCGCTTGGCCGATCAAGGGCTCCCGGGATTCGAAGCGCGCGCGGACCTCGCGCTCGACTTCTTCGAGACGCTGCTCCAGCAGAGACCAGTTGCGTTCGGCTGTGCCTTTCAGCACAACGCCCGTGGTGCCCAGACAAACGAGCACTCCCAGGCCAACGAGAAGGACTGTCTTGAGGCGTGCCATGCAGAGCCTGTCGACCGATCGCCCCATGGACTGTTGTCCAACTCCGACTCCTGGGTGCCCCCCCCAGGGCGGCGCGAATCGGCTGCCCCGCTCCCTGGCCCGGGGGAGGCACGGACGGCGCGTGGGGCCCGTTCTAGTCGCGCGACGGCGATTCCGCCTCGCGACCCTGCGCATCGGTCACCTCGACGCAAACGATGCCCTGGGTCAGGACGATCCACCAGTTGATGCCCCGGTAGATCACCCTTCCGCGGTCTTCGACGGCCCGCAGCACTTCCGCCATGGGCAAGGGGCGCTCGTCGGGAAAGCCCCACAGGCCGAAGAGCTCCAGCACTTTGCGGGCGGCGCGGTAGAGCCAGGTCCCCGTCGGGAAGAAGAGCACCACCAGCCCTCCGGGGCGCGTGCTCGCGAAGTGGGCGTCGATCGCGCGCCGGGTATCGGACTCGTCGAAATGCTCGATCAGCCCGACGCTGAAACAGGTATCGACCCGCTCGATGCCTGCCGGCAAGTCGAGGATGTCCGCCTGCCGCGCCTCGGCGCGCGGATCCGTCCCGTGGTTGCGCTCGAACAGGGCCAGCCCGGTCTCGTTCTTGTCGACGACCGTGTAGCGAGCGGGATCGATCGCTTCACAGATCGCGTCGTAGAAACAGCTGTTGCCGCCGCCGAACTCGAGCAGCCGCGTGCGCTCCGTCTGGCCCAAGCGCAGGCTGCGGATCAGAGCCCGCTCGGTGATCTTGCGCGTGATGCGCGCGGTCGGCGCCGGGCGCTCGTAGTAGCTATCCCAGTCCGTGGCCCGCGGCGACGTGGACCGTTGCTCTTCCTCGGCGTCCTTGGACGCGAAGACGTAGATGCGCTGCAGGGCGAAGCTGACCAGGAAGAGCGATCCCTCCACGAGGACCTTCGCCAGGAAGACGTTCATCCCCAGACGCTCGATCAAGGTGAGGGTCAGCGTGTAGGAGACCGCCATCAGGGTCAGCACCAGGCCCACGTACTTGAAGGCTTCGAGCACAGGGTGCCGCCCGCCCTTGAAGACCATGCGCTGGTTGACGAGGAAGTTGAAGACTCCGGCCACGACCCGGCCGCTGGCGACGCTGGCCAGGAGGGTCGCACCCAGCTGGTAGGCCAGGGAGAAGACCGCGAAGTCGAGCACGGCGGTCAGGAGCGAGCTCAGGAGGAAGCGAAAGAAGACGAAGTAGACCCGCAGGGAGTCGAGGAACGGATCGAAGTGGGATCCGGCGTTCTCGTCGTGGTAGACGGTCTGGATCGGGATCTGGAGCAGCGGGCGCTTCTTCTCGAAAGCCTGGAGCAGCATCTCTAGCTCGAACTCGTATCGGGAGGTACGCAGGCGCAAGAGGTCCCCGGCGAAGTCCCGAGAGATTCCGCGTAGGCCCGTCTGGGTGTCGGAGAGCTTCTTGCCCGTGAGCAAGTACAACACCCAGCGCGAACAGGTGTTGCCCACCTTGCTCTTCCACGGGACGTCGCCTTCCCAGGTGCGTACCCCCAGGCACAGGTGGTCGGGATGGCCGGCCAGCTCCTCGGCCACCCGACGAACGTCGTCGGGCAGGTGCTGGCCGTCCGCGTCCACCGTGACCATGCCGCTCAGCTCAGGATGCTTCACGAAGGCATGGTTGAGTCCGGTCTTGAGCGCCTCACCTTTGCCGAGGTTCACCAGATGTTCGACCACCTCGACACGCTCGAGATCCGCAAGCCGGTCGAACACCGCATGGTGGACCTGATCCGAACCGTCGTTCACGACGATCAAGCACGGGTAGGGATCCTCGAGCAGCCGGCGCACGAGTTCCTCGAGGCCGGACTCGGGCTGGTAGACGGGAATCAGAATTCCCGGCAAGTCCCCTCTCGGCGTCACGGCCCGACCTCGGGTTCGAGGACGTGGACCAGGCGATAGTCGTCGGCCCGAAAGAGCTCTTCCCAGGAACCGCTCCGAATCCGATCGTCGATGTAGGCGTCGATCGCTCCCTCGCCGCGCAGGTACTTCTTCAGGACGTAGCGGATATCGTTCCGTGGATCCTCGACCACGCGAGCGAAGAGTTCGAGGCCTTCACGCAGGGGCCAGAACTCTTCGGGAGGGGCATCGCGGTCGATGAAATAGTGCGGACGCAGCTCCTCGAAGGCCAGCAGCCTGCGGTAGTCCGTCAGGATCATGCCCTCGAAGCCGCGCTTGCGCTGGTGGTCGATCATGCGCTCCTGGAGCTCCTTCTCCCCGGCTTTCATCAGCTGGCGGTGGTGAGCCTTGAGGATGGCTTCGGAGGAGACGGTAGCCCCGGCCCACAAGGCGCAGATACCGATCACGATACCCGCGGCGAGCCGAGGCCTACGGAGGACCTGAGGCAGCCGGGTCCGGATCGTCTCGTGAAGAGTCTCGGCGCCGGCGGCCGCAGACCAGGCGAGGAACGGGACCGCCAGGGCCAAATTGCGTTTGTCGTAGCAGAACAGCGCGACCCAGATGCCCGTGAAGGGCAGGCTGATCCCCAGGGTGATGCGCCGCATTTTCGACTTTCGAAGGGAGAAGAGGACCAGCAAGGCGCTGCCCGCCAGGATCGGCGCCGTCATGGACTTGCGCAGGAGCTTGGTCCCTCGCATCAACCGTTCCCACGCCGTGCGCTCCCGGATCCCTTGCACGCTCAGCTCGGAGGTGGCCAGCTGGGAATCCGCGTACAGGTACCAAGGCAGGATGCCCGCGACCAGGATCACGAAGAGAGCAGCGAGCACCTTCGCTCGCCTGGCCCGGGGCCACGCCGGCGCCAGGGCCCACCAGGCGAACAGCGGGAGGAGGGCGGCGGCATACAGCCCCGCCTGTTTGGTGAGCCCGCACCCGATGGCGCACAGCACCGCGGCCCCCAGCCGCCCCCGGGCGTTGCGGGAGAAGTCTTCGGTGAAGAACGGGAAGAGCGTGAGCAAGGCCATGAAAGCCACGGGCAAGTCCGCCATCCCTGAACCGAGGAAGGAGCCGTACAAGAGCACGAGCGCGACCGCCGAAAACACGCACGCCAAGAGGTACTCCGTCTTGCGATGGCGAAGCCCCAGGTCCAGGAAGATCAAGAGGATCCCCAGGGGAAAGAGCGCCATCATCCCGCGCGCGAGGAACTGAACCGGGTGCCCCAGGAAGACGTAGAGCAGCGACCAGGACGTGGGGATGAGCTGAGGGTAGTGGTAGGTCACCTCGGGCAGGTGGCCGGTTTGCCAGTCGAGGGCCCATCGGTTCCACGAGGCGATGACGTCCCAGTACTCGAAGACGAGGCCCGCGGATCGGGGCACCTCCGCGGCGAAGACAGCCACCGCGCACGCCGCGGCCAGGAGCAGTCCGAAGGGCAGCTCTCGCGGTCGAGCCACCGGGGTCGCGGGTGCCCCGGGCTTCGACCGCAGGGTGATGGCGGCCCACACCAGGAGTTCGGCCAGCAGGACAGCCAGGAGCACCGGACGCGTGAAGCGGCCCGCCAGGACCAGCCCCACGACCAGGAAGTGGTTCAGCGTGACACTCAGCCCAAAGGAGAACAGGGCCGTGTGGAGGCCGCTCAACCGTTCGAAACGCAGGAGCCGCAGGGCCAGGTAGCCAGGCAGGAAGAGGGTCTGAAGCGCTGAGATGCCTGACCAGAACAGGAAACCCATGCAAGAAGCATACCGGAGTCCCGTCAGCTGAACGCGCAGGAAAGACGTTGTCTTCCTGCTTCCCCCCGGCACGTGCTTGCCCGCTCAGCAGGTCATCCGTCGAGTCCCCCGGCGGCCGAGCACCGGAGTCCGGCCGCGATCAAGGTCGCCTGGTCCGCAGCAGCCGGCCGTGCTTTCAACGCGGAACCGGCACTTTCTTCCCGATCCATCGATCCGATTTGCCGCGCGCCCGGGGGCCGGGCATGTTTCAGGGAACCCTCCCCTCCGTCCCTGAACTTTCCGGCTCGCCATGCTCCCCCGCGTGCTCCTGGTTGCAAGCAGCATCCTCGTTGGGTCCGTTCCGCTCAACGGCCAATCCCAAACAACCTCCCGGCCCGGGAGGGCGCTCACCGAGGCGCCCTACAGGGCTTTGGACCGTGTGGAAGGTGAGTACATCGATCTGGGGTTCACGCCGATCAACCCGATGGCCTTCTCTCCATCGAGGCACACCCTGTATGCGCTCAACGCGCACGCGAGCCAGGTGCAGGTCTTCGACCTGCCCCACAGGAACGAAGGCGATCTCCAGCCGGGCGTATTCGCCTCCCAACCCATCCGCACCTTCGACGTTCCCTGGGCTCCGGCTTCCGTCGCCTACTGGGATGCACCGGGAGGCAACGACGAGTTGCTCGTGGTCTCGCGCGGCACCCAGGCCCTGACGCGACTCGACCCGGACGACGGAAAGATCCTGGGCTACCTGCCGCTGCCCTCGGAGCCGGGCGGCGTGCTCCTCGTCGACGACCACCTCTTCGTCGCTTGTTCGGGTGAAGACGTGGTCGTGGAGATCGACCTCGCCCGCCACACGATTCACGACCGTTTCGAGATCGACTCGGGTCGCAAGGTGCAGTTCCTCTCGGGGGACGGCAGCGGGAACGTCCTCGTGGTCCCCACCCTTTCGGGCAACAACTCGATCGCTGCCCTGCATCCCGACCTGGGCGTCTTCGGGACGCAGAAGATCGTCGACCTGGAAGACCCCGGCCAGGCCTACCAGGCTCTTCCCGATGAGGACGTGTTCCGTCTCCTTCCTGGCTCCACGCCCTTCTCCGGACGGGTGGAGGTCGTGGCGAGGCAGGTGGGCACCCAGCTCTACGCCCACGGGGTGAATCCCCGCACCGGGGACCTGTGGGTCTTCAACGTGGAGGCCCTCAACAAGGACCCCGACCGGCAGGACGAGCCCTCCCTGCAGGGGGACTTCGTGCGCAACAGGCTGACCATCACCGATCTACCCCGGGTAGGACGCTCCCCGCGCGACGCCTCGGATCACGCCTTCGTGCAGCTGGACGACAGCTATCGCTGGTCCTCCCGCATCGACTTCTCCTACGGCTACGCCCCGGCCAAGCCGTTCCAGTTCTGCTTCACGCGCCGGGGTCGGGCCCTGGTGATCGGTACGCTGAGCGACAACGTGCACGAGCTCGACCGCTACGGCTTCACCCGGGAGCGCTGGGACCTGCCCCAGGGCTCCATCCCGCGCGCCGTGGCCTGGCGCGACGACCCCGAGGTGGCCTTCGTCTACTGCTGGGGAACGAACAAGATCGAGGTCTACAACCTCGACGGTTCCGGCGTGCCGTGGATCGGGCAGCTGGATCTTGGCGAGGACCCGACTCCGGCCAGCGTGCGCCGGGGCCGGGAGCTGTTCTACGACGGACACAACTCCGAGCTCGGGAACGCCTCCTGCGAGAGCTGCCACGTGGACGGTGGCACGGACTTCTTGGCCTGGAACCTGAGCGATCCGGTCTTCGACGACAAGGGCCCGATGGTGACCCAGACCCTGGTGGGACTCGAGGCCACGGGCCCCTACCACTGGCGCGGGGAGCGCAACCTGAACGCCTTCAACAGGGCGTTCCCCGGCTTGCTGGGCGGTGCCTCCCTGAGCACGAGCGATTTCACGGACCTGCAGGCCTTCCTGTTCTCCCTGCGCCACCCCGCCAACCCCTACCAGGACGATCGGCGTGTCCTGGTGGACGATCCGGTGGCCACGCGCTTTTCGCCCTACGGCGGAGCGCGTGCGGGCGTCTCCGCTCTTCGTGGACAGCGCGCCTACCTCCATGACCCCGCGGTCGGCACCGCCTCCTGCAACCAGTGTCATACCCTGCCTCTTGGAACGAGCCACGATGCGTTCCCCAGCGCAACCGGCGATCGAGGGAACCGCAGCTCGTTCATCACCCCCGCCATGACGGGCCTGTGGCGCAAGCTCGTGCGTTCCCGCGAACCGATCCAGATGAGCCAGGGGGTCGAGGAGCTGCGTCAGCCGGTGGGCGTCGGCTTGACCCACTCGGGCAACATCCCCGGCCTGAGCGAGTTCATGGAGGAGGTCTTCCACATGGTGCCCAGCACCGAGGAGGACATCGCCTTCTTCCTGCATCAGTTCGACAGCGGCATCGCCCCCGCCGCCCAGCGAGGCGCCCTCCTGTCCCGAGAGACGCCCGAGGGAGCCGACTACGTGCGCTCCTTCCTCTTGCCCCAACAACGAGCCGGCAACTGCGACGTCGCAGCGATCGGAACGGTGGAGCTCCCCGGACTTGGAGAGTGGACGGGACGTTGGTTCTACGACCGAAGCGGACGGAGGTTCCTCGCCGAGCGCGAGGACGTTGCGCCCCAAACGCTTTCCTTCTTCCTCGCGCAGGCCGAGGACGACCGCGCCCGCCTGCTCTTCGTCGGCTTGCCCGTCGGGATGGGCCGTCGCTGGTCGATCGACTTCGACGGCGACCGCCTGGCCAACCTGGAAGAGGGCCCGCGCGGCCTGGACCCGTACGACGCGGATCACGACGGCGACGGCTTCCTCGACGGCACCGAGGTTCGCTACGGAAGCAACCCCAGGTCGGCGGGCAGCCTGCCCGGTGACTCCGATGCCCCCACCATCCGGCGCGTCGAGCTGGTCTGGAAGACCACCCGCAAAGCCAAGATCCTGGTCGAAACGGATGAGCCCACGCAGCTCGCCGCGGCCTACTGGTCCAATGGGGAGCCGGCCCAGTTCCACGGTCCGGAAGGGCTCACGACTCACCACACGCTCCTCCTGGAGGATCTGGTACCCTCCTACGAGACCCTGCAGGTGCCGCGCCTCTACCGCGGTCGCATTCGGGTCAGCGATCAGGCGGGCAACTCCACGGGCACGGAGATGCCGGCCTTCTTCACGGACTCCTTCATCACGGCCACGGAACACCTCTTCCCCGTGGAGACCGTGATCGGCGAGCTCTCGGAGCCCTTTGTCCGCGCCGACCCCGGAGGGGGCACCACCTTCTCCTATCGAGTGCGCGTCGATCACCGCAAGCTGGAAGCCCCCGCGCCCATGCCCAACCACGCCGTCGTGGCCCGGGTGATCGTCAACGGAGCTCTCGAAACGAACTTCCTCGTACGCGGCGCGCCCCCGGCGATGGAGATCCTCGGCTTGCTCTACCCCGACGGGAAGTACCCGGCCCCGGGCCCCTTTGCCATCGGCAACCTGAGCGGACCAAGCGGCTATAGCACCGTCGAGTTCACCTTGCCCGACGCCCAACCCGGCGACCGGGTGCAGATCGCAATCGAAGTCGTCGGCTGGGCCCTGGAGCCCCAGAGCTTCAGCCTCGAGCAACCCAGCTTCAATCGAATCAGCGTCTTCGACTACCCCAGCACGCCAGGACCCCTTCGCCTCAGCCCGGCCTACACCCTCTAGGACGTTTCCGAGTTACTCCCCCGCTGCCTCCATCGCCCGTTGCCCGAACTCGCAGGAACGACGTTGTCTTCCCGATTCCCCCTCGGCGAAGGCCTTCCTGCTGGCGACCGAGACGAGCTGGCAAAAAAGCTCAGGGCTGCGACATCCAGGGTGTACTCGGCGGTCCGCGCAGCTCAGGGGCGACGTCCGTGTCGGTCAGCGAGTGCAGGAAGGACACGAGATCCTGCACCTCCCCATCCGCCAGGTGCAGGGGTCGCAGGATGCGCTCGGGAAGATCGGGCACGAACAGCGGCGGCGGGAGTTCGGAGTAGTGCCGCACCACCTCCTCGAGGGTCGCCAGCTGACCCTGGTGCATGTACGGAGCCGTGGTGGCCACGTTGCGCAGGCTCGGGGTCTTGAACTGCCCCCACAGCTCCATGCGCGTGATCAGACGCGCCACCTTGTTTCGCTGCTCGGAGCTCGCGCCCTCTGCGTGCTTGCCCTCGGCGTTGAAGGGATCCCTGCGCACGAGGATCGCTCCGTCGTAGCGTCCCGTGTCGGAGTCCGGCGATGCCGGGTGCTGACGGACGTGGTTCGAATGGAATTCGAGGTCGGAGAACATCGGTCCGTCGTGGCAGACGACGCAGTTGCCCTTGCCCACGAACAAGGCCAGGCCTCGAACGGCTGAGTCAGACAGGGCCGCCAGCTTCTCGGGCCGGCCCTCCCGCAGCCCCTCGACGAAGCGGTCGAACGGGGCCCGATCGGAGACCAGCCTGCGCTCGAAGGCCGCGATCGCCCGGCCCAGGTTGGCGAAGGCACGATCGACGGCGTCGCGGTCGCCCGCTTCCATCCCGGTCCAGGCGAGATGGTGCGGATGGCCCTCGTCCGTGGGAACCGGCCGAGCATCGAGCGGAAAGCGGGCGCGGTCTGCGAGCGCGGGGAGCTCCCCGAAGATCTCCTCGAACGCGCGCCGATAGTCGTCGTCGCCGGCGATCTGGTGCAGCACCCGCAGGCGGTTCGTCCCGTGCTCGTCCGGACTCTCGAACGGCTGCAGGGCCTGGGCCCACAGCGAGTCGGCCCGCCCGTCCCAGAAGAACCACCGCTGTCGGGCCACGTTCCAAAGACCCATCGCATGGCGGCGCAGGGGCCTCAGCCCCTCGGCCAAGGCCCGCCCGTCCGTCCAACCGAGCTGGGGATCGTGGCAGGTGGCACAGGAGACCTTGCCGTCCGCCGAGAAGCGCGGGTCGTAGAAGAGGGACTGACCCAGCCTCGCCGCGGCCGGATCGAGGAACACCGGATTGCTGGGATCCTCGGGACCCGGGCCCAGGGGCGACAGTTGCAGCGCGATCGCCTGCTGCTCCGCGGTGAGCTCGACGGTCGAACCCTTCGCAAGAGGTACCTCGTCTCCTCCCTTGACCCCCACCTGGCAGGCCAGCACCGGCAGGATCCACGCCCAGAGGACCCGGCGGCCGATCATCATCAGCCGACCTCGACTTCGAACTGAAGGCGATCCTTGCCCTCGGGCCCGCGCACGGAAACGGAAACGAGCCAGACTCCCCGCATGTGGAACATCAGCCCCGTCACCCGCACGTGATCCTCTTGCTGCTCATGGATCGGCTTGCGGTTCATTCCGTGTCCGTGCTGGGGCATGCCCGCCGACATCGAGGCCGCGCACCCTGTCAGGGGCTGTGCCGGGTCGGACGGGAGAAAGACCGCGATCTCCACGTCGAACGGCTCGTTACGAGGCACGGGGTTCGGAGTGGGCCGCCAGCGGACGAGGTACCGCCCATCCTCCGAAAGCAGCATGCGCTCGTCGGAGGCCACCTCCGGGGCTTTCGCTTCCACCCGGCGTTCGTCCTCGACCCCCTGCGTCTCCAGCTGCGCACAGCCGGACACACCGATCCAGCCCACGGCCAAGAAGGCGGTCCCGATCTTCATCCTCGTCTCCTCTCGTACGGGCGCGAGCCCCCGCTGTTGCCAGCTTACTTCACGGTTCCCACGGTCGCCGGCAGATCGATCTCCAGGGCCTTGGTCACCGCTCCCCAGGGCCTGCTGCCCGGAGGTCCTTCCACCAGCCACTGCACGTAGAACTTCCTGCCCGCCACCGAGGGCTCGTTGGGCATGTTCATTTCGAAGGTCACCGCGCCCTCACCCGGACGGATCTCCTGGGTCTGCATCGTCCGCACGACGCTCGGGTTCACGAGCAGCTCGCAGCCGGGCAGTCCCAAGAACCCCAGGTCGCGCGGCAGCGGCTTGCCGTTCCAGTTCTCTCGCGAGCTCCCTATCAAGAGAGTGGCCTTGAGGCCAGGAGCCACGCGCGAGAGATGGATGCGCAGGCGAGGATCGGTCGGCCGGGGTACGTCCGCCCCGATGCGCGGGACGGTTGTTTCACGAGTTGTCGTCGGGCCACCCTGAACAGCTTGACCAGGACCGGCGGAGGGAACTCCGGGGACACCAAGAACGCAGGCGTTACCAAAGGGACGAATCCCCTTCTGCGCACCGGAGAAAATGAAGACGCCGCGACCTTCCTCTGGACCGTAGTTAGCTAGGGCCAAGTCAGGGATATCGTCTTGGTTCCAATCCCCAGCGGAAGATAGTTCAAAACCTAGAGCACGGTTCTGAATGCCTTGGGGCGGAGATGTAACGGTATAGATCGGGCTACGGGTCCATCCATCGAGAACAATTACGTCCGCTACTCCCTGAACATCTTCTCGAGGAGCGCTGACCATCACATCACTGGTCCCATCGCCGTTGATATCTCCCGCGTTTCGTATCCGATGTCCGACCGTGATGTAGCGAGGCGTACCATCGAACCGCCCAATCAGGTTTCCGGTAACAGCCTCATAGAAAAGTACAACTCCATCAGCCCGCTGCCCGCCGTCGCGCCGCAGACGAGATGCGCCAATAGCAATATCTGGGACGCCGTCCCCGTTGACGTCTCCCGGTGCCGCAAGTCCACCTCCGAACAGATCGCTGTTGTGAAACCCTTCGATTCGTCGAATGAGTCCTCCCGTAGCTCCCGAGATGATCCGAACGTGACCGGGACGGAAACGACCAAAAATCCCCGGACCACCAACCGCGTAGTCCGGCACGCCATCTCCATTTACGTCTCCCAAAGACTCGACGGTCGCACCCAACATGTCCTCAGATTCGCCAATAATCGAATGAACGATCTCGAACGTCCCGCCGTGGAAGGCAAATGCTCCTCCGATACCAAAGGATGGGAAACCAAAGATGAAGTCTCCAATGCCATCTCCGTTCAGGTCTCCCAAGGCTGCGGCTGTTTGCGCCTCAAACGCGAATTGATGAACGATCTCAAAACTACTTCCGCTCACGATCCGGGTACTGACACGGGAACTCAGAGCAAGATCAGCAATGCCGTCACCGGTCACATCCCCTATGCAACAGACATGTTCCCCTACAAAATCATTCGGCTCTCCCAGCCACTCATGGAGATTCTCACTGGTCTTACGGCTCGACCGGAGAAAGGCAAATCCTTCATTCGAACCGACGTTTAGCCGAAACGCTTCATCACCTACGACCAGGTCCCCAAAGCCATCCCCATCAAGATCGGAAGCCATATCAAAGATGCCAAGACTCGTAGACGAGGACCAAATATCCTGAAACACTTTCAGCACTTCTTGCGAATGTGCATTCGTGGATGCCCCGCTAAGCAGGAGCAAGGATGCCAGCGTAAGTCGCATGAACTGGAATTTCATTATCGAGCCTTAGGGGTGAGTAAGCTTCACAAACTTAGCTTTGGATGGCCCGCGGTTGTTCATCACAAAGAGCATATAATACCCTTCCGGCGCCATGGTTGGAGTAGGCGCAAGCAACTCCACGCTCCCCGTCCCACAGTCCCCCGGAGACAGAACCATTAGCTCGATGTAGCGCTGCCCGTAGTCGAAGTGGTGAGTATTGGACCCGATTCCAATCAGGCAGGCCTTGGTGATGCTTCTGTTGACTTCCACGCAGAACCGCTCTTGATAGTGGATCGTGTCTGGGTTGGTCAGAATCTGCGGCCTTGGGCTCTTGAACAAGTACGGGGGAGAGTAAATCTCCATGCTGGCCGACGATCGTGGTAACAGGATGTCAGCGGCGTTCTGCCCGCCCATGAGGGCTACTTTCCCGTTGGGTAGCAAAATGGCGAGGCTGTGGTACCCGCGGGGTGTTGTCTCTCCACCCACCCCTAGAAGACGAGGAGCCATGTCCGTCCAAGTCCCCGCTTGAGCAGGGAGCTTGGGATCAAAAAGTTCAGTCGTATCCAAGAAGTCGGCGCGGTCACCCGGGGCATCAAAAGGCATCTCAAGCTGCCCACCGACAAAAAAGAGCGTCCCATCTGGGAGAATGACAAGGTTACAGAAGACACGCCCTATTGACGCCGATGCCTTCCCCCGCCAGGTGCCTCCGGCCTGATCGTACTCCAGAGTCACCGGAGTCCCCGGGCTCTCCGAGGGACCCGCCGGCGTACCCGGGGCGGTTTCATCCAAGAAAGCATCAAAGGAACCTCCAGCC
>JAUIEE010000106.1 GCA_030428965.1 bacterium
CAAGAACCAGACCGAGAACGCCTTCGCCAAGGCGATCACCGGGCGCGTTGCGGTGGGGGACATCGTGGTCCTGAAGACGGGCGAGGTGCTCGTGCCCTCGGCCACGCCGATCTCGGAGGCCGCGGCCCTCGAGATCGCCGCCGGTGACCTGGCCGAGGTCGAGGTGATCGACTCCGAGCCCCAGGACCTCGACCTCTTGATCATCAACTCCCTGCACGAGGATCCGTGCAAGAGTCACTCCGAGGCCCTGCTCAAGATCTACAGCCGCCTGCGTCCGGGCAACCCGCCCCAGCTCGAGAAGGCCCGGGAGCTGTTCCACGAGAAGTTCTTCGACCCCCAGCGCTATCGCCTGGGACGGGTGGGCCGCTTCCGCCTGAACCGCAAGTTCGACCAGGACATCCCCGAGGAGACCCAGGTCCTGCAGCCCGAGGACATCGTCAACTCGATCAAGTACCTGATCGGTCTGCGCGTCTCCGAAGGCGAGATCGACGACATCGACAACCTGGGCAACCGGCGCGTGCGCACCATCGCGGAGCTGGCCAGCGAGGAGTTCCGCAAGGGCCTGCTCAAGCTGCGGCGCACCGCCCAGGAGCGCATGAACCTGGAGAACCCCGAGACGGTCTCCCCGCGCAACCTGATCAACTCGAAGACCTTCTCCAGCGCCGTCGAGTACTTCTTCGGTCGCGGTGAGCTGTCCCAGGTGGTCGACCAGACCAACCCGCTCAGCCAGCTGACCCACGAGCGCCGTCTCTCGGCCCTCGGCCCCGGCGGCCTGAACCGCAAGCGCGCCGGCTTCGACGTGCGCGACGTGCACCTTTCGCACTACGGTCGCCTCTGCCCGATCGAGACGCCGGAAGGTTCGAACATCGGCCTGATCTCTTCCCTGGCGCTCTACGCCAAGCTGGACGACTACGGCTTCCTCGTCGCTCCCTACCGCAAGGTGAAGAAGGGCAAGATCACCGACGAGGTGGTCTTCCTGCGGGCGGACGAGGAGTACGGCAAGGTCATGGCGCCCGCCGACTGCGCCGTGGACGACAAGGGAACCCTGTCCGGTCCGCGTCTGTTGGCGCGCCGGGACGGCGACAACCTCGAGGTGCTGCCCGAAGAGGTGGATTACGTCGACGTCTCGCCGAAGCAGATCGTCGGAGTCTCGGCCGCCCTGATTCCCTTCCTCGAGCACGACGACGCCAACCGCGCGCTCATGGGTTCGAACATGCAGCGGCAGGCCGTGCCGCTCCTGCAGTGCGAGCCGGTCGTGGTCGGGACCGGGATGGAGCGACTGGTCGCCCACAACACGAACCTCGTGCTGCGCGCGGAGAAGGCCGGAACGGTCTCCTACGTCGATTCCCAGGTGATCATCGTCGACGATCAGGAGTACCGGCTCACCAAGTACCGCGGTCTGAACGAAAGGACCTGCCAGACCCACAAGCCCGTGGTCCGGGAAGGTCAGAAGGTCGAGGCCGGCCAGCTCCTGGCCGACGGTGCCGCGACCAAGGACGGCGAGCTCGCTCTGGGCCGCAACCTGGTGGTGGCCTTCATGCCCTGGGAGGGCCTGAACTACGAGGACGCCATCCTGGTCTCCGAGCGCCTGGTGCGCGAGGACGTGTTCACCTCGCTCCACATCGAGGAGTACGAGGTGGAGATCCGCGAGACCAAGCTCGGCAAGGAAGAGTTCACGCGCGACATCCCGAACGTCGGCGAGAAGGCCCTGGGCAATCTCGATGAATCGGGCATCGTGCGGGTGGGAACACGGGTCGAGGCCAGCGACATCCTGGTCGGCAAGGTGGCTCCCAAGTCCAAGAGCGAGCTGACCCCCGAAGAGAAGCTCCTGCACGCCATCTTCGGACGCGCCGGGGTGGACGTGAAGAACGCCTCGCTGACGATGCCTCCGGGCTCGCGCGGGGTGGTGATCGACGCCCAGAAGTTCTCCCGTCGGGTCAACCTGACGGACGCCGAGCGCCAGCGCGTCTTGTCCCAGATCCGCGATGCGGAGAAGGACTTCCTGAAGGCCTTCCGGGACCTGACGGCGGACATGCTGAAAGAGGTGCGTGACGCTCTGGGTACGGAAGTGCTCGACGACATGACGGCCAAGCCGGTGGAGCTCGACGACACGGCCACCTTCGACACGCTGCGTCGAGTCAAGCTCCTGTGCCTGGCCACCGCCGAGGACAATGGGGACGAGGCCAAGCGGGCCAAGGCGTTGGCGGCGATCAACGAGCACCAGGTGCGCATCGAGCGCCGGGAGAGCGAGAAGAACAAGATCGTCAACCGGCTCAGCCGCGGCGACGAGCTGCCCACGGGCGTGCTGGAGATGGTCAAGGTCTACGTCGCGACCAAGCGCGCCCTCTCGGTGGGGGACAAGATGGCCGGCCGCCACGGGAACAAGGGGGTGGTCTCCAAGATCATGCCCCTGGAAGACATGCCCTACCTGCCCGACGGGACTCCGGTCGACATCGTTCTGAACCCGCTGGGCGTGCCCAGCCGGATGAACGTCGGTCAGATCCTCGAGACCCACCTCGGCCTGGCGGGCAAGCGGCTCGGCGTGCGCTTCATGTCTCCTGCCTTCGACGGGGCCTCCGAGAAGGAGATCGAAGAGGCCCTCTTGGAAGCCGATCTGCCGCGCACGGGCAAGTTCCGCCTCTTCGACGGCCGCTCCGGCAAGGCCTTCGAGCAGGAGGTGACCGTCGGCGTCATGTACATGCTCAAGCTGCACCACCTGGTCGACGAGAAGGTGCACGCCCGGGCAACCGGCCCCTACAGCCTCATCACCCAGCAGCCCCTCGGGGGCAAGGCACGCTTCGGCGGCCAGCGCTTCGGGGAGATGGAGGTCTGGGCCCTGGAGGCCTACGGCGCCGCCGCCATTCTCCAGGAGCAACTGACCGTCAAGTCCGACGACGTCGACGGTCGCACCAAGATCTACGAATCGATGGTGAAGGGCCTCAACATCCTCGAGCCCGGGACGCCGGTTTCGTTCGAGGTGCTGTGCAACGAAATCAAGGGCTTGGGTCTGAACATCGAGCTTCAGAAGAAGGTCGCACTGTAAGGGAGTCGACTGGGGGACATCCAAAATGACGGAAGCTCAATCGAATCGCATCAACGACTACGGCAGCGTTCGCATCAGCCTGGCATCGCCGGAGGACATCCGTTCTTGGTCCTACGGCGAGGTCAAGAAGCCCGAGACGATCAACTACCGGACGTACCGCCCGGAGCGTGACGGTCTCTTCTGCGAGCGAATCTTCGGTCCCGAGAAGGACTGGGAGTGCTTCTGCGGCAAGTACAAGGGCATCAAGCACAAGGGCATCGTGTGCGACAAGTGCGGTGTGATGATCACCCACTCCCGCGTGCGCCGAAAGCGCATGGGGCACATCAACCTGGCCGCGCCGGTCGCCCACATCTGGTTCTTCAAGGCGATGCCGTCCCGTCTGGGGACCCTGCTCGACATGAAGACCTCGAACCTGGAGCGCGTGGTCTACTTCCAGGACTACATCGTCATCGATCCCGGTGACACGCCCCTCGAGGAAAAGCAGCTCCTGACCGAAGAGGAGTTCCGTCAGTCGCGGGCCAAGTACGGCTCCGAGTTCGAGGCGGACATGGGGGCGGAAGCCGTCAAGAAGATGCTTCGTCGCCTGGATCTCCAGAAGGTCTCGGAGGAGCTGCGTGAGGAGCTCCTGTCCACCCGCTCCAAGCAGCGCCAGAAGGACATCATCAAGCGCCTGCGCACCGTGGAGATGCTGCGGGACTCGAACAACGATCCGAGCTGGATGATCCTCGAGGTCATTCCCGTCATTCCGCCGGACCTGCGCCCGCTGGTCCTCCTGGATTCGGGCAACTTCGCGACCTCCGACCTGAACGATCTCTACCGGCGCCTGATCAACCGCAACAACCGCCTCAAGAAGCTGCTGGACCTCAACGCCCCCGAGGTCATCATCCGCAACGAGAAGCGGATGCTGCAGCAATCGGTCGATGCCCTGTTCGACAACGGACGCTGCCGCCGGCCCGTGCTCGGATCCTCCAACCGCCCCCTCAAGTCCCTGACGGACATGATCAAGGGCAAGCAGGGCCGCTTCCGCGAGAACCTGCTCGGCAAGCGCGTCGACTACTCGGCCCGCTCGGTCATCGTCGTCGGCCCGGAGCTGCGGCTCCACCAGTGTGGGTTGCCCAAGAAGATCGCCCTCGAGCTGTTCCAGCCCTTCATCATCCGTCGCCTCAAGGAGCTCGGGCTGGCCGACACGATCAAGTCGGCCAAGCGGATGCTCGAGCGCCGCGACGAAGAGGTGTGGGACATCCTCGACGAGGTGATTCGCGACCACCCGGTGCTCCTGAACCGTGCGCCCACCCTGCACCGCATGGGCATCCAGGCCTTCGAGCCGGTCCTGATCGAAGGCAACGCCATTCGACTGCACCCCCTCGTCTGCGGCGGCTTCAACGCCGACTTCGACGGCGACCAGATGGCGGTGCACCTGCCCCTGTCCTACGAGGCCCAGATCGAAGCATCGACCCTGATGCTGTCGACCAACAACATCTTCTCGCCGGCCAACGGGCAGCCGATCATCACGCCTTCCCAGGACATGGTCCTGGGGATCTACTACCTCACCAAGGCCGACATGGGGACGTACGCCAACGTCAAGTCCCCGGTCTTCAGCTCCCTGAGCGAGCTGTTCCTGGCCAACGGCCACGGGTTCACCCAGACGCACCTGCCCATTCGCGTGCGCATGGAGCCCGGCACCCTGGTCAAGTACGGGCAGAGCGAGATCCCGGTCGCGGTCGGAGACGACGGCAAGATCGAGGTGGACGGCAAGCGTGACTACCTGCACGCCACGATCGGCCGTGCCCTGTTCAACGACATCCTTCCCCCGGGGATGCCGTTCTACAACTACGAGCTCTCGAAGAAGGCGATCGCCGGCCTGATCAGCGACTGCCACCGGCTCCTGGGCAGGGACGCCACCCTGACCCTGCTGGACGATCTCAAGGACCTGGGCTTCAAGGCGGCGACCCGCGCCGGCCTTTCCTTCGCGAAGGATGACATGCGCATCCCCGAGTCGAAGGCCAAGATCATCGCGGCGGCCCAGGGCGAGATCGAGAAGGTCGAGAAGTCGTACCAGCGCGGGGTCATCACCGAGGGTGAGCGCTACCTCAAGATCATCGACATGTGGACCCACGCCAGGGAGCAGCTCGGTCAGGAGCTCCTGTCGGTGCTGCGCGAGGACTTCCGTGAGGGAGATCCCTACGTCAACCCGATCTACTGCATGGTCGCTTCCGGCGCCCGGGGCTCGATCGACCAGATCCGTCAGCTGGCCGGCATGCGCGGTCTGATGGCCAAGCCTTCGGGCGAGATCATCGAGACGCCCATCAAGGCCAACTTCCGCGAAGGCCTGAAGGTGCTCGAGTACTTCTCGTCCACCCACGGTGCGCGCAAGGGACTGGCGGACACGGCCCTCAAGACCGCGGACGCCGGCTACCTCACGCGCAAGCTGACGGACGTGGCCCAGAACGTGGTCGTCTCCAGCGACGATTGCGGGACGCCCAACGGCCTCTACAAGACCGCCGTCTACAAGGGCGAGAAGGTGGTGCTGACGCTCGCCCAGGCCGTGCGGGGACGCGTGGCCCGGGACACCGTGATGGACGTCGCCACGGACGAGATCATCGTGCGCGAGGGCGAGCTGATCACGGACGAGGCCGCCCAGCGCATCGAGGCTCTCGGCTACGAGAAGATTCGCGTGCGCAGCCCGTTGACCTGCGAGTCGGGCCTTGGCGTCTGCGCGCGCTGCTACGGCATGGACCTCTCCCGAGGCACCTTCGCCGAGCGCGGGCTGGCCGTGGGCATCATCGGCGCTCAGTCGATCGGTGAGCCGGGAACCCAGCTCACCATGCGTACGTTCCACATCGGTGGAACGGCGAGCCGCTCGGTCGAGGAGTCCGAGGTCCGGGCCAAGCGCAAGGGCATCATCAAGTTCCTCAACCTGAACCTGGTGGTCAATCGCGACGGTGAGTCCGTCGTCCTCAACCGCAACGCCGAGATCCTCCTGGTCGACGGCCGGGAGCGCGAGCTCGATCGCTACGCCGCCCCCATGGGCTCGGTGCTGGCGGTCAAGGACGGGCAGAAGGTCGAAGCCAAGGCCTCCCTGTGTCGCTGGGACCCGCACCACGTGCCGATCCTGGCCGAGTTCGACGGCAAGGTCCGTTTCGAGGACCTGATCGAAGGCAAGACGCTGAAGATCGAGCGGGACTCGCGCTCGGGCGGAGCGCGCAAGCAGGTCATCGAGCACAAAGGGGACCTTCACCCCCAGCTGCGACTCGAGGACAAGAAGGGCGAGGCCCTCGCGCTGTACCCGATTCCCGAGCGGACCTACATCGACGTCGAGGACGGTCAGGAGATCCGCGCCGGCGACCTTCTGGCCAAGAGCTCCCGAGAGATCGGCGGAACCCAGGACATCACCGGAGGTCTGCCGCGCGTCACCGAGCTGTTCGAGGCCCGGCGCCCCAAGGATCCCTCGGTCATCTCCGAGATCGACGGTGTCGTCGAGCTCGGCGAGAAGAAGCGTGGCAAGCGCACGATCATCGTCCGGGCCACCGGTCCCAAGGGCGAGGTCATCGAGGAGCAGGAGCACTCGGTTCCCCAGGGCAAGCACCTGCGCGTCCACAAGGGAGACGAGGTCCTGGCCGGAGACCCGCTGGTGGACGGGCCGCTCGTTCCCCACGACATCCTGCGGATCAAGGGGGACGAGGCCGTGCAGGTCTATCTCCTGCGGGAGATCCAGAACGTCTACCGCTCCCAGGGCGTGACGATCGACGACAAGCACATCGAGATCATCCTCGCCGCGATGATGCGCAAGGTGCAGGTCAACGACCCGGGCGACAGCGAGTTCCTGCCCGGCGCCGTGGTGGACAAGTTCCGCTTCCGCAAGGAGAACGAGCGCCTGCGCAAGGAGCGCAAGAAGCCCGCCACCGGTGAAACCCTGCTCCTGGGCATCACCAAGGCTTCGCTCTCCTCGGAGTCCTTCATCTCGGCCGCGAGCTTCCAGGAGACGACCAAGGTCCTCACCGAGGCTGCCCTGGCCGGCCGCCGGGACTTCCTGGTGGGTCTCAAGGAGAACGTGATCCTCGGGCACATGGTGCCCACGGGCACCGGCTTCCGGGACCACCACCGCACCCGGGTGAAGAAGAACATCGACTTCGGCGAGATCGGCAAGGGGGTCGGTGTGGACCCCTCCGCCATGGATGCCCAGATGGAGGCGCTCATCTCCGGCGACCTGGGGGGTGGCGGCGACGAGCCCGCCATGGCCCTGGCCGCCACGGGAACCGAGAGCGCGACCGAGGGGGGCGAGCCTTCCGGGCTCACCAGCCCCGAGTCCGATCCGAAGACCCCCCAGGAGGCGGGCCCCGAGGGGGACCAGGAGTCTCCCGAGCCGCCGGCCAGCGAGTCCTAGTCCAGCCGGCCCTTGACCCCCGCACCTCTCCGTCTAGAATTTTCGCCCCCCATCCAGGACTCAGCCCCGCTAGGGAAATGCCGACGATCAATCAACTGGTTCGCAAGGGACGCAAGCAGATCAAGAAGCGCTCCAAGTCTCCCGTCCTCGAGAGCTGCCCCCAGAAGCGAGGGGTCTGTCTCCAGGTCAAGACGCAGACGCCGAAGAAGCCGAACTCGGCTTTGCGCAAGGTTGCCCGCGTGCGTCTCTCCAACGGTAAGGAGATCACCGCCTACATCCCCGGTGAGGGCCACAACCTCCAGGAACACTCCATCGTCCTCGTTCGTGGTGGGCGTGTCCGGGACCTTCCCGGCGTTCGCTACCACGTGCTACGGGGAAGCCTAGATACCGGCCCCGTTGAAGATCGTTCGCAAGGACGCTCCAAGTACGGAACCAAGCGCCCCAAGAAATAGACGATCATGCCCCGTAACTTCAAATCGACCGCGCCCCTCCAGAAGCCGGACCCCAAGTTCGGGTCCATGCTGGCCACCAAGATCATCAACAAGCTGATGATCCAGGGTAAGAAGACCGGGGCGCAGCGCGTGTTCTACGACGCCCTGGACATGGCTTCGAAGAAGTTGCCGGAGGCCGAAGACCAGGTGGCGATCTTCACCCGCGCCATCGACAACATTCGACCCAGCGTCGAGGTTCGCTCCAAGCGAGTGGGTGGAGCCAACTACCAGGTTCCCCGCGAGGTGAAGCGCAACCGCCAGCAGAGCCTGGCGATCCGCTGGTTGATCGACAACTCGCGCAAGAAGAAGGGCAAGCCCATGGCCGAGCGTTTGGCCGAGGAGCTGATCGACGCCTACAACGGAGCCGGCGCCTCGGTCTCGTGGAAAGAGAACGTCCACAAGATGGCCGAAGCCAACAAGGCCTACTCGCACTACGCGCGCTGAGCCACGCGATGAAGAAGGCCGTCGGCGCCCGGCAGTCCATCTCCGCCCCATCCAAGCGAACCTGGTCTGCTCGGCCTCCGAAGCCCTCTCCCTGGCTCCCGGGATGGTAGGGGAGTGCCCGCGGCGGCTCAGATCGACGTCCTGATCCTGCGGGATCCGCGCGAGTCCAAGCGCAAGTGCTCGCTCACGCCCCTGGCGGGCCTCGAAGCGATCCGCTTCGTGGAATACCGCCGCGAGCGCACCCTGCAGGCCGGATCCAGGATCCTGCTGCACCCCGACGGGGAGGAGCTCGGGCCCCGGGATCGCGCTGACGGCCTGCTCCTGATCGACTGCGCCTGGCGCAGGGTCCCCAGCCTCCTGGCGACCGTGGAAGGAGACCTCGTCCACCGCCGCCTCCCGCCCCTGGTCACCGCCTACCCGCGCCGGAGCAAGACCTTCGAGGACCCCGCCGCGGGGCTCGCTTCGGTCGAAGCGCTGTATGCGGCCCTGTCCATCCTCGGGGCACCCCGGGAGGACATTCTGGCGGCCTATCCCTTCCGCGAAGCTTTCCTCGAGCGCAACCGGGAACTTCTGCCCGGGACAGGCGCCTAGGGCCCCGTCGCACTTAGGATGCGGGGACCATGTCCCTGGAGCTCGTTCGCAACCTCGGGATCGTGGCCCACATCGACGCGGGCAAGACGACCGTTTCCGAGCGCATTCTCTTCTACGCCGGCATCGAGCGCCGCATGGGGGAGGTTCACGAGGGCACCGCCGTCATGGACTGGATGGAGGAGGAGCGCAAGCGCGGGATCACGATCACCTCCGCCGCCACCACGGTCCCCTGGAAGGGGCACACGATCAACCTGATCGACACCCCCGGGCACGTCGACTTCACCGTGGAGGTGGAGCGCTGCATGCGGGTCCTGGATGGGGCCGTGCTCGTGCTCAACGCGGTCTCCGGGGTCCAGGCCCAGTCCGAGACGGTCTGGCATCAGATGCAGCGCCATGGCGTTCCGGCCCTCGCCTTCGTCAATCAGCTGGATCGGCCCGGGGCGGACTTCATGGCCTGCGTGGCCGACCTCAAGCAGCGCCTGGGGGCCCCCGCGGTTCCGGTCCAGTTTCCGATCCTCACCGGGGGGGAGTTCCGCCGGGTCGTGGACCTCGTGGGCCCGGTGGCCTGGGAGTACTCGAGCGAGGACCAGGGTCAGGTCCCTCAGCGGATCGAGATCCCGGCGGAGGTGGCCGACGAGGTCGGGGTCCTGCGGGCCGAGTTGATCGAGCTCCTGGCCGAAGGGGACGAGGACGTCCTGGCCGCCTTCTCCCAGGATCGGGAGCCGACCTCCGAACAGCTGCACCGGGCCCTGCGGGCCGAGGTGCTGCACCGTCGCCTGCTGCCGGTCTTCGCCGGCTCGGCCCTGCGCAACGTGGGGATCCAGGGCCTCCTCGACGGGGTCCTGGCCTACCTGCCCTCTCCCCTGGACGTCGAGCCGGTGTGCGGCAAGCCGGTCGACGGGGAGGGAGAGATCCGCCGTCCGCCCGATGTCGACGGTCCCCGTTGCGCCCTGGCCTTCAAGCTGGAGGCCGATCCCCACGAGGACCTGACCTTCGTTCGCGTCTATTCCGGAACCCTGCGGCCCGGCGAGAAGCTCTTCAATCCGCGCGTGGGGCGCATGGAGCGCATCTCGCGGGTCCTTCGCATGCACGCCGATGCCCGCCAGCCCCTGGAGCAGGCCCTTCCCGGGGACATCGTGGCCCTGACCGGACTGCGCCACACCGTGACCGGGGATACCCTCTGCGAGCACGACGGGGCGCTCCTGCTCGAGGAGGTCGCCTTTCCCGACCCGGTCATCACCCGGGTGGTCGAGCCCCGGGCCACCAAGGACCGCGATCGCCTGCGGGCGGCCTTGGATCGGCTGGCGTTCGAGGATCCGAGCTTCGTCGTGCGGGAGGACGAGGAGACGGGGCAGTGGCTGATCGCGGGGATGGGGGAGCTGCACCTCGAGATCAAGGAGCACCGACTCCAGCAGGACTTTCAGCTCGAGGTGGCCGTGGGGACACCTCGGGTGGCCTACCGGGAGGCGATCGCGAAGGGGGCCCGCTGCCGGGCCAGCGTGGATCGGGTCCTGGGCGGAGAGCGGGTGTTGGGGGAGGTGGAGCTCGAGCTCGTGCCCGCCGACCCGGACCAGCTCGAGTCGCGCCCGGAGCGGCCCTCTCTGGAATGGGCCGCGGATGCCTCTGTCCCGGAAGAATACCGTTCTGCGATGACGGAAGTTCTGGTCAATTCCGTCGAGGTGGGGCCAAGATTCGGGTATCCGCTCTCCGGAGGGGCGGTGCGGGTCGTCGGCGGCGGACCTCCCTCGGAGCGCAGCGCGGAGCTGGGCTACACCCAGGCGGCGCTGCAAGCCCTGCGGCAGGGCTTGCAGGAGAGCGAGATCTGTCTTCTGGAGCCCGTCATGAGCTTCGAGGTGACGGCCCCGGCCGAGTTCATGAGTGGGATCCTGGGTGAGCTCAACGCGAAGAAGGCCACCATCGCCCAGCTCGAGGCCGAAGGGCCGGTCCGCCGGGTGGTGGGCCGGGTGCCCCTGTTCCACATGTTCGGCTTCGCCACGACCCTGCGCTCCCTGTCCCAGGGCAGGGCCGGATTCTCCCTGGCCCCGGCCGGCTTCCGGCCCGTGTCGGAGGCGGAGCTGGAGGGGCGGGGCCTGATCTGGCGCTGATTCCATTCGGTCCACGGTTCTTCCGAGGTCGCGGTTGACCGGCCTGAGGGGACACTGCTATGTTCTTCGCCCCTTTGGGCGGCAGGAGGCCGTTCGAGGGGTCCAAGGCGAACCTCTGATCTCGGTCGAGCGGGCGTCTGTCGGGCCCTTCGTCCAGCGCCCTTTTGAACCTGCCCCAGGGAACGATTCATGAGTGATAGCAAGATCCAAATCCGCATGGAGGCCTACGACCACGAGGCCCTGGACCAGTCTGCCGTCGAGATCGTCGAGACGGCGAAGAGGACCGGGGCACGCGTCGCCGGGCCGATCCCCCTGCCGACGCGGATCGAACGCTACACCGTGTTGCGGTCCCCTTTCATCGACAAGAAGTCGCGTGAGCAGTTCGAGATTCGGACGCACAAGCGGCTGATCTACATTTCAGAGCCGACCAGTCAGACCGTTGACGCGCTCAGCAGTCTGAACATGCCGGCTGGCGTGGACATCCGTATCAAGGCCTAGGGCCTCGAGCGCGGCGCCGCCGCGTTGGATCGAAAGCCGATCGCCCTTCTTCGGACCGGGACGGGCTCCGCCCGCTGTGGTCCTTTCGCTCTTCACACAATCACTGCCGCAAGCCGCGTGGCCGGGCGTCGCTCCTTCAACCAGAAAGGGGTCTCCGGTCGAACCGGTGGCCCATCGAGTTCTCAGGCGTCATGACGCTGATCCTAGGACATAAGCAAGGTATGACTCAGGTCTTCCTGGAAGACGGTACGCACGTCGGTGTGACCGTGGTTCAGGCAGGTCCCTGCGTCGTTACCCAAGTGCGAACGCAAGATTCGGATGGCTACGATGCCATTCAGATCGGCTACTCCGATACCTCCGAGAAGCGCACCAGGAAGCCCCAGCAGGGACACTTCAGGAAGGCCGGCGTGGCCCCCAAGAAGGTCCTGCGGGAGGAACGGCTCGCCAAGCCCGCCGAAGCCTCCGTGGGGGACTCCATCACGGTCGACTCCTTCTCCGAAGGTGACATCGTCGACGTCGTGGGTACCACCAAGGGCCGGGGCTTCGCGGGAACGATCAAGCGCCACGGCTTCTCCCGGGGCGCCGAGACCCACGGCTGCATGAACGTGCGTCAGCCCGGTTCGATCGGTGCTGCGGCCTACCCCTCCCGGGTCTTCAAGGGCAAGCGCATGTCGGGCCATTACGGCAGCGCTCGTCACACGACCAAGAACGTGCGCGTCGTCCGGGTCGACGCCGAGCGCAACCTGATCTTCCTCAAGGGAGCGGTCGCCGGTCCCAAGGGGGGCGTCCTTCAGATCCGAACGGCCAAGACAGGCACCAAGAAGTAGGGAAGCCAAGATGCAGGTCAAGAGCTACAAGGCGGGCAGCGTCGGCCAGGTCGAGATCGACGAGAGGCCGTTCTACGACAAGAGCGAGAAGGATCGCGTCCTGTACCGAACCCTGAAGGACGCGGTCGTCATGTACGAGGCGAACGCGCGCCAGGGCACGGCCAGCACGCGCGGCCGCTCCCAGGTGCGTGGCACGAACGCCAAGCCCTATCGCCAGAAGCACACCGGGCGTGCGCGGGCCGGTGACCGCAAGTCGCCCATCTGGCGTGGCGGTGGAACCGTCTTCGGCCCCAAGCCGAGTTCGTCCTGATGACGGCCTATGCCACTGTCGGCAAGGTGGTCGAGGCGCTCAAGCTCGGTGCCTATGACTACCTGACCAAGCCATTCGAACCTGATGCCGCGCGGGCAGTGCTATTGCGGGCACTCGCTCGGGCCGCTTCAGCGCACCCCGACGCGGACGGAGAAACGGAAGTGCTTCCGGGCGTTATCGCCCGGTCGCGCACGATGCAGGACCTCGCGGACCTGATCAAACGCATCGCCGACAGCGACGCCACGGCGCTCCTCCTAGGGGAGACCGGCACCGGCAAGGAACGGATCGCGCGAGCGGTTCACGAGCTGTCTCCTCGCTCTGCGAGGCGTTTCGTTGCGCTCAACTGTGCAGCGGTGCCTGCCGACCTGCTGGAGAGCGAACTATTCGGATACGCGAAAGGGGCGTTCACAGGCGCGACCGCCGAACGCAAGGGCCTGTTTGAAGAGGCGGACGGCGGCAGCCTCTTCCTCGACGAGATCGGCGACATGCGGCCGTCGCTGCAAGCGAAACTCACCCGCGCTCTGGAAGAGCGCGCGATCCGCCGCGTTGGGGATTCGAAGGAACGTCCCGTCGACGTTCGGCTCATTGCCGCCACGCATCGCGATCTCGAAGCCATGGTCCAAAGCGGCACGTTTCGCGAG
>JAUIEE010000575.1 GCA_030428965.1 bacterium
CCGGGGAGGGGAGCCTGCCGTGGAGCAGCAGGTTGTGCAGGGCCGTGCGCACATCCTAGGATCACGGCCCCATGGTGGCCCAGCAGAAGGTCGGTTCCTGTCCCAACTGCGGGGAAGTGGGCGACGGTCCCTACTGCGCGTCGTGCGGACAGGACAACCGGCGCGCCAGGCTCGAGAGCCGCGCGGTGTTGTCGGACGCCTTCCAGAACCTGGTCGGGTGGGACTCGGCTCTGGGCCGAACGCTGGCGGGCCTCGTCCGCTCGCCGGGGCCCATGGCCGTGGACTACGTCGAGGGTCGCCGACGCAGGTACGTGAACCCGGCTCGGTTTGCGCTGCTCAGCTTGGCCCTCTGGCTTCTGTTCACCAAGGTGATGGGCATCGACCCGCTGGAAGCCTCGGGCATGCGCGTCTCGAGCGAGGGAGGAGGAGCGGACAGCAGCGAGTTCGTGAGTGAGATCCGCACGTTCCTCGGCAGCTACTTGAACGTGCTGCTCTACCTGGCCCTGCCCCTGCGGGCGTTCCTGCTGCGACTGTTCTTCCGTTCGTCCGGGCGCAACCTCGCGGAGTGTCTGGTGCTGGTGCTCTACCTGGCCGGTTTCGGCTACCTGATCGGGTTCCTCTTCACGCCCCTCGTGGCCCAGGGCCACTCCTGGTGCACGCTGGCGCGCAACTTGCTGGTGCTCTCCTGGAGCATCTGGGCCTCCCGGCACTTCTTCGGGCGTTCCTGGTGGTCGACCGCCTGGCGCCTCTTGATCGTCACCTTCTTGCACCTCGTCGGAACCGTGCTGTTCTTCGGAGCGATCTCGGTGCCCGTGGCGCTGTGGAAACTCTCCTGACTGGATCGGGCGTACGGTTCCGGCCTCCAGAGGGCCATCGCTGCCCATCCATGTGAGTCTGCCTTCATCTCCCCCACGTTTCGGCAGGCGAGCGTAGAATCCGACCCGGCCACACAACCTGGGTTACCTTCATGCAGCGCCACCTTTCGGCGGGGATCACGCTCGGGATCCTCGCGCTCTCGGCGTCGGCCTTCGAGGGACAGCGGGAGACCGTTCCGTCCTCGACCGTCGACTACGACGTTCTCTACATTCGATCGCCACGCTTCGGGGACCACGTGCTCTCGCACTGGAACGACACCGCGGATCCATGGACCCCGGACCGTGGCGCAGAGCTCGTGCGCTGGCGACATCGTACGGGGGAACACGAGGTCTTGTTTCCCCTGCCCGAACACATCGACTTCATCGATGGAAGCTCGATCGAGGTCGGCTCCGTCGCGGACCCCTCGGTCAGCTACGACGGCAGCGAGGTCGTCTTTGCCTACTTTCACGACGCCAGCGAGAGCGCGAACGATCGTCTGAGTCCCCAGGGCGCCGACGTCTACCGTCTGCACCTCGAGACCGGCGCTCTTCAACGGCTGACTCACCAGGAGTTCACTCCCAACACGGGCCACGGAGCCGTCTTCAGCGGAAACGGAGGGAGTGCCTTCGGAAGCAACCCGCGGGTCGGGGTCTTCAACACGGGTCCCGCCTGGTTGCCGGATCCCGAGGGAGGCGAGGATCGCATCGTCTTCACCTCGACGCGCAACAACTTCATGTCCGCCCAGCAGGGGCCGATGCAGCGTGCCTCGGAGCTCTTCACGATGGACGGGGATGGCCGCAACGTGGAGCGCATCGCCGCTTTCAACCTCGGCCGCGCTCTGCACCCCTACGTCCTCTCGGACGGACGGATCCTGTTCACCAGCTGGGAGAACCAGGGCATGCGCGACCAGAAGCAGTTCGCGCTCTGGGAGATCCGGGGAGACGGTACCGGCTGGATGAGCTTCTCGGGAGCCTTCGAGAAGACGATGGGCCATCACTTCACGACGGAAACCTCGGCGGGCGCGGTCGTCACGACCGTCTACTACAACTACAACAACAACGGGTTCGGGGAGCTGGTCAGCTTTCCCGCGCGTCCCCAGGGACAGCGCTTCTGGAACGCGGAAGGCAAGCCCTTCGGAGAGCGGGCGGGGATTCCCTTCGATCCGGTGGGGGCCAAGCGCCTGACCCCGTTCACGACCAAGGCCGATCTGCCTGCGCCGCTCCTGGCCGACGGCACCTACGCCGGCAAGTTCACGCACCCGTCCGCTGCCCCGGGCGACGACCTGCTCGTGGTCTGGACTCCCGGGCCCGCGTTGCATCGCAACGTCGTTCTGGTCCCGACCTACGACGGGGGAATCTACCTGATGCCCGACTCCGAGGTGATTGGCCACCCGGATGAGCTCGTGTCCGTCTTCCCCAACGATCCGCGCTTCAACGAGCACACCCCGCGCGCCATCGTTCCCTACC
>JAUIEE010000576.1 GCA_030428965.1 bacterium
CGAAGGCGCTGACCGAGCAGATGCCGATGGCGGCGACCATCGGAAGCTGGGTTCCGTCGTGGAACCGGCTGACGATGGCCACGCCGATCGCGCCCGACACCATCTGCAGCGTGCCGCCAAGCGACGAGGCCAGTCCCGCCCGCTCCGAGGCCAGGGTGGCGAGGACGTCCAGGGGGGAGAAGACCCCGAGCTGGCCGAAGTACTCCGGGGAGGAACGCAGGGGCTCTCCGGTTCGGGCCATGCTCAGCTCGACGTCGAGGGGGGCTTCCGAGGCCAGGAAGAGCAGCAGCGTCGGTCGCGGTCGGTAGACGCGGGTGTGCGGGAACACGTCCATGACCGTCGCCCCGAGGGAGGCGAACAGCTCCCGATCGACGAAGGCCACGTTCATCCACTGCAGGAAGACCCCACCCGGGTTGAGGTGCTTCTTGGCCATCTCGAGGAACTCGTGGGTGAACAGGTTCGAGGCCCCCGGCGTCCAGGGATGGGAGGGTTGGGAGATGATCGCGTCGTAGCGCTTGTCCGTCAGCGACAGGGCACCGCGGGCATCGTTCAGGATCACGTTCACCCTGGGGTCCCCGAGGGGGTTCGAGGCGCGCCGATTCGCGATGGACTCGTTGGCCCGGACGATGCTCTCCTCGAGCTCGACCACGTCGATGCGTTCGACCGTCGCCGGAATGGACTCCGCCGTCACACCTCCGCCCAGGCCGATGATCATCATGTCGCGCGCCTGCGGTCGCGCCAGGATCGGCAGGGCCGCCAGCCAGCGGGTGATCCAGTTGCCCGGGACCGCTCCCTTGAGGGGAATGTCGGCTTCCTGGAGGCCGTTGCTGCGCAGGACGAAGGCCCCGTCTTGCTCCAGGAGAAGTACCGTGGCCGAGCGTCCGACGTCGTAGTAGAGCTCCTCCCCTTCGGCGCGAGCCTGGCTGAACAGGGACGAACGCACCAGTTGTTCCGGCCGGCTCGGGCGGAAGGCGACCAGGGCGAAGAGCGACCCGATCAGGGCGCCGACGAGGAGCTTCTTGCGTACGGGGCCGATGAGGAACAGGGCGGCGATGCCCAGGATCAGGTTGGCCGCAACGGCCAGGCGAACCGTACCGCGGAACTCGAAGTGGGGCAGGAAAACGAATCCGGCCAGAATGGCGCCGGCGATGGCCCCGACCGTGTTGAAGGCGTAGACCCTGGCCGAAGCCGGTCCCGCGTTGCGGGCGTCGGGAGCCAGGACGCGCACGGCGAAGGGAAAGGTGGCCCCGATGCACAGGGTCGCGGGGAACAGCACCACGCCCGACAGGATGGCATTGCGCCACAGGAAGGAGTCCGTGCCCAGGGCCTGGGCGAAGGCCGGAATGCGATCGATGACGAGGTAGATGAAGATCGAGGTGAGGGCGATGCCGAATTGCGTCAGGGCCAGGCCCACGGCCGAGCTCTCGCGGCGCTTGGCGAGGTAGGAAGCGGCCAGGCTCCCGAGGGTGATGCCAGCCAGGAAACTCGCCAGCATGGTCGCGAAGGCGTAGATGCTCGCGCCCAGAAGGTGGCCCATGAGCCGCGTCCACAGGACCTCGTAGGTGAAGGAGATCAGACCGGAGAGGAGCATGATGGCCAGCACCCAGCGGGTTCGTCCCAGGTGCGGGCTGTCCTTCGTTTCTCCGGAGGGAAGGTCGGCTCCCTTTCCTTCGGTGCTGCGGGCGAGTCCGGCGGCCAGCAGGAAGACGGCCAGGTTCACGCCCACGCCGACGAAGATCGTGCCCCACAGGCCGATGGCGGGCAGGAAGAAGAAGGCCGCGGCGAGGGTGCCCGCAACGGCTCCGGCCGTGTTCAGGGCGTACAGGAGTCCCGTCCGGCGCCCGATCTCTTCGTCCTCCCGTACCGCGTGCCGGGCGAGCAGCGGCAGCGTCGCGCCCATGAAGCCCGTGGGCACCATCAGGATGGGGAAGGCCACGAGCAGATAGAACAGGGAGCCGCCTAGCCCCACGGCATCCGGGGGCTCGGGCTGGCCTCCGTTGACCGCGGCATGCAGAGCGCGAGCGCCCTGGAGGGCGAAGGGGACCAGCGCTGCGCTGATCGCGATGCCGACCTCGAGCAGGCCGTAGGTCAAGAGCGGGCGACGGATGCGGTCGATCACGCGGGCGGCAACGGCGGATCCGAAGGCCAGCCCGGCCATGTAGGAGGCCAGAACCGTTGCGACCGCCAGTTCCGACGTGCCGAAGACGACCGAGAACTGGCGCATCCACGCCGTCTCGTAAACCAGCGCTGCGAACCCCGAGAGGACGAAACAGAGGAGGACGGCCCAGAACTTCATGATTGCCTACCCGATGGCGG
>JAUIEE010000107.1 GCA_030428965.1 bacterium
GCCTGGGACGACGTGCCGGCCACGCCCAACGTCCTGGGCTCCCTGGTCAACGACCTGGACCTGATCGTCACCGACCCCATGGGCGTGCAGCACTTCCCGTGGACCCTGGATCCCTCCAATCCGGGGGTGGCGGCCGTCAAGACCCAGGCCGACCACGTCAACAACATCGAGCAGGTTCAGGTGACCTCTCCGATGGCTGGCGTCTGGACGGTCGAGATCTTCGGCTTCGACTTGCCGAGTGGACCTCAGGTCTACTCCCTGGGGTCTTCCCACAGCCTGACCGTGGGACCCTTCGTCCAGATCAGCTACGTGAACGGTCTGCCCCAGAGCATCGCGCCGGGTAGCGCGACCACGATCACCGCCGAGGTGGTGGGCGTGAGCGACACGGTGGTGGCCGGCTCGCCGCGCCTGTTCTTCCGCTACGACGGCGGCAGCTTCCTGTCCGTGCCGATGGCCTCCATCGGAGGAGACCAGTACCAGGCCGACCTGCCGCCTCCGGTGTGTGGGGCAACGCCCGAGTACTACGTGCGGGCCGAAGGTGTGGCCAGCGGGTTGGTGACCAACCCGGCGGACGCCCCGACCAGCTTCCTGGACGCCCCGGTCGAGGAGTTGAGCATCGACTTCGCCGACGACTTCGAGAGCGACCTGGGTTGGACCGTGACCAACGATGCCTCCCTGACCGACGGCGGCTGGGTGCGCGGCGTGCCGGCCGGTGATGGCGACCGCAGCGACCCGATCGTGGACTTCGACGGTTCGGGACAGTGCTGGCTGACCGACAACGTGGCCGGAAACTCGGACGTGGACGGAGGCCCGACGACGATTACGTCGCCGATCATCGATCTGTCCGCGGCCAGTGACCCGGTCGTGAGCTACGCCCGCTGGTTCGCGAACGACGACTTCGACATCGACAACCTGACGGTCGAGTTCTCCGACAACGGAGGTGGCAGCTGGACGGCGGTGGACACGGTGAGCGGGGACACGAGCGGCTGGGCGACGCACTCCGAGCGTGTGCTCGACGCAGTCTCCCTGACCAGTCAGTTCCGCATGCGCGTCATCGTGACGGACAACCCGAACGATTCGGTGACCGAGGCGGCCTTCGATGCGGTCAGCATCCAGTCGACGGCCTGCTCGGCTTCCCTGAGCGATTGCAATGGGAACCTGATCCTGGATAGCGACGACATCTCGAGCGGTCGCTCCTTCGACGCGAACTCGAACGGGGTGCCGGATGAATGCGAGTCGATTGGCTTCATCAACAAGCGCCCCAGCGGGCAGAACCCCTAGGGTTTCTTCGCAATCCGTCGTGCGGGCCGGCCCCCCGGGAGGGGGGCCGGCCCGCCGGCTTGTCCCCCTTTCTGTTCGATCGGGGGCGTGGTATACGTCCAGCACCATGGGAGCCGAGATTCTCCTCGAGCACCGCGTCCATGCTGAACGCGCGGAGGCCTTCGCTGCCTGGACTCGCGGGACGCAGCTCGAGCGCTGGTTCAGCCCCTTCGAGGGCCTTCAGGTCCGACGGGCCGAAGTCGAGCCCGTGGTGGGGGGCGTGTTCGAGGTGGACCTGGCCACGGGCGGGGAGATCGTGGCCCAGGTGCGATCGCGGTTCAGGAGCGTGCGGGAGCCCGAGTCCATCGAGCTGGACTTTGCCGTCCAGTGGGCCGACGGTGCGGCGCTGCCGACGGGGCGCCTCGCGGTCCAGTTCCAGGAAGAGGCCGGGCAAACGCTGCTCACCCTGCGGCATGGGGGCCTCCCTTCCGAGGAGGTTCGCGCCGATTTCGAGAAGGCCTGGCTGTGCTGTCTCGGACGGCTTCCGCTGGCCCTGGACCGGGCCCTGGATGCGTTCTTCGAGCGGGTGACCCAGGCCCCCCGGTTCCGGTCGGCCTTCGGCGGGTTCTGGGTGGATCTGAGTGACGCCGAGGCACGTTTGCGGGGGCGCGTCGAGTCGGGAGCGCTCTCGGCTGCCGAGGGAGAGCGGTTCGAAGGGTGGATGCGGAAGGGCTACACGGTCTTCGAGGGACCCGTCTCCGAGGAGGATGTCGACCTCCTGCGGGAGGAGGTCGAAGGGCTGTGGGACCAGGGTGCGCCGGAGATCCAGACCGAGCTCTTCGAGAACGGAGTGCGCCGGTTCGAGCCGCTGATGCCGGAGTTCCGGAACGTTCCGCACAAGATCCTCGACCTCCACGGTCACCTGGAGTCCGCCCGACGAGTCGTGTTCGCGGACCCCATCCGCCGCTTCCTGCTTCAGCTGTTCGAGCGTCCTCCCATGGCGTTCCAGAGCCTGTCCTTCCAGTACGGGACCGAGCAGGCCATGCATCAGGACACGGCCTACGTCGTCTGCCGTTCCCCGATGGAGTTCGTGGGGTGCTGGATCGCCCTGGAGGACGTGCAGCCGGGGTCCGGAGAGCTCCAGTACTACGAGGGCAGCCACCGCATCGAAGATTACCTCTGGATGGGGCGGGCCCGTGCCAAACCGTACGACTACCTGGAAGAAGCGGACTTCCTCCGGTGGGTCCACGAGAAGTCCGTCGCTCTGGAGTGTCCGCTGGTTCAGTTCACGCCGCGCAAGGGAGACGTCCTGGTCTGGCACGCGGACCTGGTTCACGGCGGGGGGGAGCGAAGACGAATGGACCTCACCCGCAGGAGCATCGTGACCCACTTCTGCCCGGTCGACGTCGAACCCGAGTGGTTCGGAAGCGCCCAGCACACCCCCAAGCTGCGCCACGAATCGGGGGCCTACTATTGCCACCTGCAGTCACGCCGCAGTTGAGGGGAACCCTGTTCGCGACGCTACTGCCGTTCGCTGACGACCACCTCGACCATCTGGCGCTGGCCGCCACGCAGCACCTCGACCGCGGCGGGAATGCCCGGCTCGAGCTGGGCCACGGCCTTCAAGAGTTCCTGACCCTCGGCAACGGAGCGTCCGTTGAGGGACAGGATGACGTCCCCAACGGCCAGGCCGGCGCGTGCTGCGGGCCCACCGTCGATGATTGCCTCGACGCTGACGAACGACCCGTTCGGCAGGTCGAGATCCTGGGCCGCCCAGCGGGAAAGCTCGCTGAAGCGGATGCCGAGAAAGCCTCGCTGAACGCGACCGACGGACACGATGTCGTCGACCACGTCCCGCACCATGTAGGCCGGGATGGCGAAGCCCAGCCCCAGGCTGCCGTCGAAACGGGTTCCCTTGGCGGTGTTGATCCCCACGACCCGGCCGTCGAGGTCGACCAGGGGCCCGCCGCTGTTGCCGGGATTGATGGCGGCGTCCGTCTGGATGAAGTCCTCGTACAGGGCGATGGAGAGATCGGAGCGTCCGCGGGCGCTCACGATTCCGAAGGTCACGCTGTGGCTCAGCCCGAGCGGGTTTCCGACGGCCAGCACCCACTCGCCGACCTCGGGCACCGGCCCCGGACGCAGGTCGATGAAGGGGTAACCCTCGCCCTCGATGTCCAGCACCGCCAGGTCGCTGTCCGCGTCTCGCCCCAGAATCGTGGCGGGCACCTGTCGGTCGTTGCGCAGCCGGATGTAGACCTCGTCGGCGTCGGCCACGACGTGGTTGTTCGTGACGATCAGGCCATCGGTGCGCAAGAGGACCCCCGAGCCCGATGCGATCCGCCTGCGGCGAGAGGTGCGGCCGTCCTGGATCTCCCGGTAGGAGTTGACCCCGACCACGGCCTCGGCCACCTCGTCGCTCACCGAACGGAACGTGGCGGAGAGGTCCCGCAAGAGGGCCACCTGATCTTCGGGGGCGCTGGCCGGCAGGAAGCGATTGGCGGCGAGGAGGGCTGCCAGGGCGAGGAGTAGGCTCGGAGTGGGCCAGGTGCTGCGCGTCTTCATGGGACCGGTTGCCTGCTGGGGTTGACGAAGGCTGGTGCGCTCTACGGGCGAGGTTCGTCCGATTTCAGCTTTTGGACGCGCCCGAGGCGAGCTTCCAGCGGGAGGAAGGGGCCCCGAACCCACTTCGAACGGGATCCAGGCCCCTTTTACGCCGCCCCTACGAACTTCCTGTCCCTCCTTGGCTTATCCTACGTAGACAACGTGAAACATCCGCTCCCGGGCTTTCCGGGGACGGAAATCCATTTCTCTCTCCTAAGCAATTGAGAATCCCCATGAAGATGACCCGCATCTGTATCCCGGTGGCCCTCGGCATGTTCGCTGGCCTGGCCATGGCCCAGGACTGCTCGAGTGCCGAGAAGGCCAGCTGCAGCAGCAAGAAGGCCTCGGTGGTTTCCCTCGATGCTCCCCTGGAGATCCCCGCCGAGCTGGAGCGCGCCTTCGCCCAGGCTTCGGTCGCGCGGGCGAGCGCCGAAGTGGCGTTCATGCGGGCCGAGTTGGCCGCGGTGGAAGCCGAGATCGCTGCCACCCACCTGTACCTGAGCGCCCAAGGAAAGGGGGGCGCGGAGACGGCCTCCCTCGGGGAGTGCGCGACGAAGAAGTCCGAGTGCTCGTCGAAGGCCGCGAGCCTGGTGGCCGACGCCGCCGAAGAGTGCGCGACGAAGAAGTCGGAGTGCTCGACCAAGGCCGCGAGCCTCGTGGCGGACGCTGCCAAAGAGTGCGCGATGAAGAAGTCGGAGTGCTCGACCAAGGCCGCGAGCCTGGTGGCGGACGCCGCCGAAGAGTGCGCGACGAAGAAGTCGGAGTGCTCGTCGAAGGCCGCGAGCCTTGTGGCGGACGCCGCCGAAGAGTGCTCGATGAAGAAGTCGGAGTGCTCGTCGAAGGCCGCGAGCCTTGTGGCTGATGCCGCCGAAGAGTGCTCGACGAAGAAGTCGGAGTGCTCGTCGAAGGCCGCGAGCCTTGTGGCGGACGCCGCCGAAGAGTGCGCGACGAAGAAGTCGGAGTGCTCGACCAAGGCCGCGAGCCTGGTGGCCGAGGCCTCCCAGGAGTGCTCGAGCGAGAAGGCCGAGTGCTCTACCAAGGCGAGCCTGGTCGTCGAGGGCACAAGCTGCAGCTCGACCGTGTCCTTCACCCAGATCCGCTGCGAGCAGACCCTGGCCAAGCTGGCCTCCTTCAAGGCCGAGAAGGTCGCTCTTCGGGGCCGCCTGGATCAGGCCAAGGCGACCCTCGCCACCCTCAAGGGCAAGATGACCGAGGTGGCCGTTCTGCGGTAGTCCTCAGGACCGATCCCATCCAAGTCAGGGCCCGGCCTCCCGCGAGGGGGAGCCGGGCCCTTTTTCGTGATGGCCGAAAGGCGGCCTGGGGGAGGCCGGTCTCCGGTACGTCCCTTAGAATCGACCGATCGCGTTCCGCTTCGACCCTCTGCCTTGTCCCGGTTTGGCCGGGGACTGACGATGCTGCTTCAACTTCGCCGAGGACTGCGCTCCAGCGCCCTGACCCTTCTGGCCCTGACCGGTTCCACCCTGGCCCAGGAAGAGGCCTTCCTGCCTGCTCGGCCCGTCGTCGGCTCGGGCGCGAGCCTGCGAATCCGACCCCGTCTGCGGGACGTGGTCGATCTGCGGGGCAGCTACTTCTGGAGCGAGCTCGTCCAGGCTTCACGGGCCAGCTTCGTCAAGCTGCACTTCACCAACGTTCACCTGCGGCCCGGAGACGTACTGACCCTGCGCAGCATGCGTGGGGAGGTGGTCGAGCGCATCACCGGTCGCGGCCCCAAGGATGCGGGCACGTTCTGGAGCCTGTCCGCCTTCGGAGACGGTTTGCAGCTCGAGTTTTCCTTCGCCAGCTTGTACGACCACGTTCCCTTCCGGATCGACCGGGCCATCTATGGGCACGAAGGCCTGTTCGAGGGGGCCTCGGAGAACTTGCTTCGGACCGTTTGCAGTCCGGCGGACTACGAGGACGTGCTCTGCTATCAGTCGGACGCCGCCAAGTGGAGCAACGTGCTGGCCTCGGTGGGGGTGATGACCGTGGGCAGCAACGCTCAGACGGGGTTGTGGTGCTCGGGGTCCAACGTGTCCCCCCTCAACTACATCCTCACGAACGAGCACTGCATCGCGAACCAGGCCGATTGCGACAACTCCGAGTTCGTCTTTCGCTTCTACCGCACCGACTGCAACAGCGGCGCGGCGCCGAACATGGACTGGGTCAGTTTCCGTTGCGAGGACCTGGTGGCCTCGTCGCCCTTCATCAGCTGCGAGCACGGGCTGACCGACCTGGACTTCGCCCTGTGCACGGTGCTGGGCGACCCGGCCTCCCAGTTCGGCTTCGTGGAGATCGATCCGACGCCCTTGGTCGACGGGGAGGCGGTCTACATGGTTCAGCACCCCAACGGTCGGCCCCACGAGATCACCCACGGCTCGGGGGTGAACGTGGACGTGGATGGGCACGTGCTCCGCTACTACGACACGCTCGATTCGGAGAGCGGCAGTTCCGGCTCTCCCATCTTCCGGGAATCAGACGACAAGCTCGTCGCCCTGCACCACTGCGGTGGATGCAGCTCTCCGGGGGTCGGAAACCGCGGGGTCTTGATGTCGGACGTGCACCCGTTGATCGAGTCCTTTCTCTGCTCCGGCTCGGTCGACCTCCTGTCCAGTCAGCCGGGGCCGCTCAGCCAGGTCAGCGGCAACGGGAATCCCATCATGGACCCCGGTGAGGTGTGGGAGTTCACCCCTGCACTCAGGAACTCGGCCTGCTCCGAGGTGGCCCTGGGGGTGAGCGCGGACTTTCAGATCGGGGCCGGTTCGGCTCCGATCACCCTGCTGCAGTCCTCCGCGAGTTTTGGCGATGTCGCCCCTTCGAGTGCGGCCCTCTCCATCAGCCCGATCCAGTTCATGATCGACCCCGCGGCAGCCTGTGGCAGCACGGTTGTGATCGACATCGTGCAGCTCTTGGCTACGAACGGCGGTCCCTTCGCCGGCGAGAGCGCCGTCCTGACGGCTCAGGTGGGGCAGGAAGTCCTGGAGGTCGAGCTGTCCGCCGGTTTCAACACCGGGCTGGGCATCTGGCAGGTCATCGACCAGGGGGCGAACATGGGGGCGACGGCGACCTGGTCCGATGGGAACCCCGGTGCGCGCAGTCTTTCGCTCACCGAGCCCTTCATGATCTGCGATTCCCAGAAGAACGGACTGCACGTCATGGACGAGGAGTTGATCTCCCCGGTGCTGGATCTGGGTTGTGCCCAGGAAGTCACCCTGCGGTACACCCATGACTTCAAGTACGGCCTGGCCGGAATGATGGAGCAGGCGGATGTCGACGTCCGCTCCTCCGCCACGGCGGGCGCCTGGGTCAACGTGGCCAATTACGCCGGAGCTGACGCGGCCGGGATGATGGAGCACGACATCACGACCTGGGCCGCCGGGCAGTCGGACGTCCAGGTTCGCTTTCACTACTACGACGCTGCCCTCGACCAGTGGTGGGCCGTGGACGATGTCTTCGTGATTGCGAGTGAGGGCTTCCTGTGTACCCCGGCGCCAGGACCCAATCCGGGCGTTCCCTGGCGCGACGTGGCGCCGACGGAGGTCGGGCCCTGCGACTGAAGGCTAGCGAGCCTCGGCCCGCTCTGGGTCGTGGATCTCGAACCACTTGAGGATGTGCAGGACCTTCCCGATGAGGTGGCTAGGTCGTGCCGCGATGCCGTGGGACGCGCCCGGTACGCGGACGAGGGCACTCTCCACGCCCCGTAGGCGCAGGGCCTGGTAGTACTGCTCCGATTCGGACATCGGGGTGCGATGGTCCTCTTCTCCGGTCAGGAGCATGGTGGGCGTCGTCACGTTCCCGACGAGAGACAGGGGAGAGCGCTTCCAGTAGTGCTCCTGGTGCTCCCAGGGCGGGCCCGGGAACCAGTAGCGATGGAAGAACGTGTAGAAGTCGGCGGTCAGGGCGAAGCTGGTCCAGTGGATCACCGGCTTGGCCACGACGGCGGCCTGGAACCGATCGGTCTTGCCGACGATCCAGCTCGTCAGGACGCCTCCTCCGCTGCCCCCGGTCACGAACAGGCGCTCGGGGTCCACGCTGTAGTTGGCGATCACGTGCTCGATGCCTCCCATGAGGTCGTCGTAGTCCTCGCCCGGGTAGGCATGGTGAATGAGGTTGCCGAACTCCTGCCCGTAGCTCGTGCTGCCCCGGGGGTTGACGTAGAGCACCACGTATCCGGCGCTGGCGTAGAGCTGACATTCGGCGCTGAAGCGACCGCCGTAGTTGGCGAACGGCCCCCCATGGATTTCGAGGATCAGGGGGTAGCTCTCGCTCGGGTCGTAGTCCGGAGGGAAGACGAGCCAGCCTTGGATGTTGCGTCCATCCGCGAGGGAGGGAAAGGCGATCGACTCGACCCGCCCCAGGCGCCGGTTGTCGAGCAGATCGCCGTTGAGGTCGGTCAGGGTCTTGGCCTGGACCCCGGCCTGGACGAGACCCACGTCCGCCGGGCGCTGGTCCGTCGACCGGGTGTAGGCCGCCGATCCGTTCCGGGAGACGGTGAACGATCCTGAGGCGTAGGGCCTGCCGATCGAGGTACCACCCACGTCGTCCGCCAACAGCGTGATCTTCCCCCCGGAGATCTCCAGGAACGCCAGGCGAGTGAGCCCGCGGTCGTCGTAGAGAAAGTAGATCCCGTCTCCGGAGGAACTCCAGCGGTGTCCCCGTACGTCACGGTCGAGATCGTGGGTGAGGCTCCGCCCTTCACTTCCGTCCGAGCGCATCAGGTAGAGCTGATCGATCTGGTAGCCCTGGTAGGCGTCGTCGAAGCCGGTGTAGGCCACCCACTCTCCGTCGGGCGAAACGGCGGGGTCGTCGTCGGGCCCCAATCGGCTGGTCAGCGCTTCGATGCTGCCGTCGATCAGATCGATGCGCTGGATCTCGGAATCGAGCGGGTAGGACTCCGCGTCCTCCCTGCGATTGGCCGCGCAGTACAGGCTCCGGCCGTCCGGGCTGAAGCTGGGGACGCCGGTGTGATCGTAGGGGCCTTCACTGACCTGGCGCGGCGTGCCGCCCTCGGCGGGCACGACGAACAGCTGTCGAAAGGCGGGCTCGGTCAGTCCCGAGCCGTCCTGCTTGTACTGGGTGTGGCGGATCAAGCGGGGCGGATCGGCCCACTGGGCGCCTTCGGGGGCCTTCGGCATCTCCACGAAGGGAGCCAGGGGGGCCGGGATCTCCATGGAGAAGGCGATGGTCGTGCCGTCAGGGGACCAGGCCAGCGACCCAGGGGAGCTCTCGAGCTGGGTGACCTGAGAGACGGTCCCCCGCTCCAGCCAGTGCAGGTAGAGTTGAGCGCCACCGCCCGTGTTGGCCACGTAGAGAAGGCGCTTGCCGTCGTGGGACCAGCGTGGGCTGGAGCACGACGAGTCCACGGGCGTCAGGGGCCAGTGCTCGCCGCTCCGGACCTCGAGCATCCAGAGCTGGGAGACGGGGCGGTCCGTTTGGATGTCCAGCCGAGTCCTGGCGTAGACGATGCGGGTTCCGTCCGGCGAGATGCGCGGGTCGGCGGCGTACTCCAGCTCGAAAACGTCCCGGGCAGAGAACGTCGGCACGGACTCGGGGGCGGCGACCGACGCCAAGGCGCAGGCAAGAAGGGGCGCTAGCATGAGGAGGCTCCTGGGGACGAGGAACGAGGCGCCCGGAGCATAGCCCTGCTCCCGTCCGGTGGGCAGTTCACAAGGGGGAACTAGCCGGCTCTGCGAAGCTTGCTCGGAGGGCGCCGTCTACGGAGAGGGGCCGACCGGGAACGGATCCGGGCCAGCAGACTCTCCCACCAGCGCTTGCGCCGTTTCCGGAGGGGCACCGGCTCCCGGTAGGGGGCTTTGGATCTGGCACGCAGCATGATCTCCCGTACGCTCGGGGGTCGTTCCTGTTCCAGCGTGTGTCGGTTTCTTACCCAGCGTGAGCACGCCCGCCGCTGCGGCACAGGCCGAAGAGGACCTTCCGGGCAGGCTATAATCGGGCCCCGGGAGCGAGAATTGCCGGGTTTCGAGAACCTGAAATGGGCGCTGGACACACAACAGGGAGCACCACGGGATTCGGGGCGGATCTTGCCCTGGTCCGGAGCGCGCTCCGGGGTTCGCCCGAGGCCGTGCGCGAGTTCACCGAGCGAATGCGTTGCGTACCCAGGATGTTGGCGGCCAAGAATGCGCGCATCGGCCAGGCCCTGCGGCCCGAGGAACTGGAGGACCTGGTCCAGGACACCCTGGTCTCGATCTGGCGTCGCCTGGACTCCTTTGCCGGGCGGGCCTCCCTGGAGACGTGGGCGTACAGCTTCTGTCATCACGAACTGGCCAATCGACTGCGGTCGAAGCAGCGCAGGCCCCAGGGCCCCGAGCTCCGGGAAGAAGAGGCTCCGACGAAGGTCGCGAAGGTCCTGGAGTACGACCACGTGTACCGGGCCATCGACCGCCTGGGCGGAGAGGAGGCGGACATCGTGCGCTTGAAGCACTTCGAGGAGCTGACCTTCGACGGAATCGGAGCGCGCTTGGAGATCTCCCCAAATACGGCCAAGACGCGCTACTACCGTGCCCTGGGTCGCTTGCGTGAACTCCTTGCCCCGCAGATGGAGGAGGTCTCCCGATGACCGAGGGGCCTCACGGACCGGGGGATCGGGGGCTCGAGGAGCTCCTGGACGAGATCGGCGTCGAGCAGCGAGCGACCTTGCGGGAGGCGGCCGTCCTTCGAGACTGTCCGGGGATGGAGGCCGTGGAGGGAACCCGCGGCGCGAGGGCTACGGGAGCGGCCGCGACGACTCGACCCCGCGGGCGCATCTGGAGCCGCCTGGGGTGGGTCGCGGCGGCCGCCCTGGTGCTCATCCTGCTCTTCCCCAGACAGGAAGAACCCTCGCAACTCCAGCCCGCCGAGCTCGGCGCGGGAATCGAGCTCACGGTGGATGCGGCCGGGCCGGGCGCACGGCGGGTTTCCTGGCAGCTCTCGACGCGCTGGGAGGGAGCCTCCGCTACCCTTCGCGTCCTCGACCCCGAACTTCGCGGTCCCGCATCCGTTCTGCTGGAGAGGGCCGGACTGCGGACCCGGACTCTTCTCCTGGAATCCCCGGAGACCCCCCCATGGCCCGATCCTTTCCTGGTCGAGTTGGAGCTCTTTGGTCCCGGGGGGCAATCGCTCGATTCCGCCCGTCACTGGGTCTCTTCCTCGGACTCCTGATCTGGGGCCATCGGCCCGCGGCCCAGGGGGCCGAACTGGCCCTTGAGGCCTACGGCGATGCCCAGGATCTGGTTCAGAAGGGCGAGCTCGAGCAGGCCATCGAGCTCCTGGCGGAGGTGCTGGCGGGCGAGATCGAAGACGCTCGCATGGGCGCCCTGTTGCGGGTGCAGTTGGCCGAGTACGAGCGCTCCGCCCGGCTGTGGCGTCGCTCCCTGGCCCATCTGGACGAAGCTCTCGCGCAGCTGGGGGATTCGGAGTACGAGCGCCGGCTGCGGGGACATGCGAGCGGCATCCGTGGTCAGGTCTACCTGGACTGGGGTCTGTTGGACCTGGCCCAGGGAGCCTTCGAGGACGAAGCGGCCAGGGTGGCGTGGCTCGTTTCCGTCGGTGCGTCGGCGGAGCGCGAACGGTTGAACTCGTGGTTGCATCGGGCCAACCTCGGCCTCGCCAAGGAACAGGTCGGGGATGTCGAGGAAGTGCTGCGGGAGACCCGGGCCAACCCCGAGCTGTTCGCTGCCTTCCCGGGCCAGAGGGCACGTATCGAGCTACGCATGGGCTACGCCCTGGCCGAGCTCGCACGCTCCTCCCCGGAGGTCTCGGAGCAGGCCAGATCCGTGCTGGAGGGAGCTCTGGCGGACGGGGCCCTTGCGGCCGACGAACGCTCCAGGGGCCACTTGGCCGTGGCCGAGCTGAGCCTTCGTGCGGAGGATTTCGAGAGGGCCGATCAGGAGCTGGGTAGGGTTTCCGGTTGGACCGAGTCCCCGGAGCTCGAGGTTCGTCGTGCGAGTCTCGGCCTGAGGTTGTGCTTGGCCCGGGGGGCAGGCCTCGGGGAGCTCGAGTCGTGGTACCGAGAGCTGACCCGGGCCTTCGCTGCGTGTGAGGAGGACTGGCGCGAGACCCCGCCCAGGCCCGGTGGCTACGGCTTCCTGCAATACGCCTGGGTGCAGCTGGCCGTGGGGGCCCAGGTCGAGTTCCTGCTGGCGAGCGATGGGCAAGAGGGAATCCGGCGGGCCCTGGAGCTTTGCGCACGCATGCAGGGTCTCGGGGACTTCGAACGTTCCCTCGGGGTCCGTGCCGCGTCGATGGAAGAGGTGCGCCGAGCGCTGCTGACGGAAGGTCGAGCGGCCCTCGTCTTGCTTCCCACGCCGGACCGCTGCCACCTCTTCTACCTGGACGACTCGACGTGCCGGCACGAGCAGCTGGCTCCCATGGGAGAAATCGAAGCGGTGGTCGCCTCCCTGAATCGAACCCTGCGGATTCCCCAAGCCTCCTTGCCCGAACCCCAGCGTGGACTGCACCGCTCGGAGCAGAACCGTCTGCGCCGGGACCTGGCCGAGCTCCTGGTCCCCGCGGAGTGGGAAGCCCGACTGGCCGCCCTGGACGCCGTCCTGCTGGTGGGTTTTGACCTCGTGGGGTCCGTGGCCTTCGAGACGTTGCCCGTGTCCGAGAGCGAGTTCTTCGGGGCCGAGGTCGCCGTCAGCCACCTGCCTTCGTTGGCCCTGGGGGGCTGGCTTGGCGCCCAGGACGACGAGCCCAGGGAAGGGACCGCGTGGCTGCTGGCCTCGCCGCCGGTGCCGGAGGAGCAGCGGGAGCGCTGGGGGTTGGATTCCCTGGAGCTGCAGGAAAGGGAGCTGGCGGGGATGTTCGAGGCGTACCGCCAGCGCGGTCTGCCCACGCGCGAGGCCTGTTTCGCGCAAGCCTCCGAGGAACTCCTGGGCCAGGGCGCTCTGGCGGAGGCCCAGGTGCTGCAGCTGTTCGCCCACGGTGTCTACGACCTGGGGCGAGAGCGCCCAGCGGGGATCCTTCTCTCGCCAACGGCCGATGCAGACGGGGTCCTGTGGGCGGAGGAGATCGAAGCCCTTGCGGCCCCGCCGCTCGTCGTCCTGGCAGCCTGCACGGCGGGGCTCGGGCCCAAGCGGTCCGGGGATGTCTTGGCCACGGATCTGGGAGGGGCTTTCCTGCGCGCCGGGGCTCGAGCGGTGGTGCTGTCCGACTTCGCCGTGGGAGCCGAAACGACGCTCCTGTTCTCGCGGGAGTTGCACCGCTCTCTGGCTCGAGGGGACACCGTGGCCCAGGCAGCACGGTCGGCGCGCTCGGCGCTGATCGTCGAAGGGCTCGAGGACCCTTACGATCACGGCCTGCTGCGGGTCATCGGCCACGGCGGACTGCGCCTCTTCCCTCCGGCGTCGGGTGCGTCCACGGGGCATGGCTCCCCTGGGTGGT
>JAUIEE010000577.1 GCA_030428965.1 bacterium
GCCGGAGGTCGCCTCGTAGGCGAGCCGCGGCAGACCGTCCTCGAACCCCTCGCGGAGCGGCGGCGCGAAGATCACGCCGACGGCGCCGCGCGATCTCGCGACCGAGGCCTTGCTTCGGAACTACGATTGGATCGATCCCGAGAACGGCGTGGTGCGCATCCCGATCGAGCGGGCCATGTCGATCCTCGTGCGCGAGGGGCTCCCCGTGCGGGAGACGGAGGCAGGTCGATGAAGCTCGTGCGCAGTCTCCTGGTCTCGGCAGCCGCGCTGGGCCTCTTCGCACCCTGGCACGACGGGCAGGTCACCGGCGACTGGATCCAGATGCCGGAGGTCGATTGGGAGCAGGAGCTCGGCGCCCGGCTGCCCCTGGGCAACCCCGTCACCGACGAGCTCGGACGGGAGCGCAGGCTGGGCGAGTACTTCGGAGAGCGGCCGGTGGTCCTGGCGCTCGTCTACTACGAGTGCCCCATGCTGTGCAACCTGGTGCTCGACGGGTTGACGAGCTGCCTGCGCGACGTGTCCTTCGGGGTCGGTGAGGACTTCGACGTCCTGGCCCTGAGCATCGACCCCGACGAAACGACCTCGATGGCCGAACGCCGACGTGACTTCTACGTCGAGACCTACGGTCGCGGCAGCGAGCGCGGCTGGAACTTCGTCGTGGCTCCCCAGTCGACGATCGAGGCCGTGGCCGGCGCCGTCGGCTTCACCTACACCTACGTGAAGGAGACCGACGAGTACGCCCACGCGGCGGGAGTCGTTCTCTTGACGCCGGAGGCCACCGTCTCGCGCTACTTCTTCGGGACGGACTTCTCGCCCCGGGACATGAAGCTCGGGCTCGTGGACGCGGGAGAAGGCCAGGTCGGATCCCTGGTCGACAAGCTCCTCCTGCGCTGCTTCCACTACGACCCGACCAAGGGCAAGTACGGCCTCGCCATCCTGTCCGGCATCCGCATGGCCGGCATCGGCACGGTGGCCCTGATGGCCCTGTTCGTGATCCGCATGCTGCTCCAGGAACGCTCGGCACGGACGCCCCAGCCGGAAGGAGCGTCGTAGGCAAGATGTTCGAGAACCTATCCCTCTTCCCCGAAACGGCGTCGCGCATCGCTTCCGAAGTCGATGCCCTGACGTTCTTCCTGGCCGCCGTCAGCCTCTTCTTCGTCGTGCTGATCGCCGGTTGCCTCGTGATCCTCAGCCTGCGCTTTCGACGGACACGTGCCCAGCAGTCCGAGCAGATCGAGGGGTCCCTCGCCCTGGAGGCCCTGTGGACCGTGATCCCCTTGATCATCGTCCTGTGCAGCTTCGGCTGGGGTGCCAAGCTCTACTACGAGATGCGTACGCCCCCGAAAGAGGGCATGCAGTTCTACGTGACCGGCAAGCAGTGGATGTGGAAGGTCCAGCACCCCACGGGCCAGCGCGAGATCAACAGCCTGCACGTCCCCGTCGGAGAGACCATCCTCCTGACGATGACCTCCGAGGACGTCATCCACGACTTCTTCATCCCGGCCTTTCGGGTGAAGGCCGACACCGTCCCCGGCATGTACACGTCCATGTGGTTCGAAGCCACCAAGAAGGGCACCTACCACCTGTTCTGCGCCGAGTACTGTGGCACCAGCCACTCCGAGATGATCGGCGAGGTCGTCGTCATGGACCCGGCCGACTACCAAGAGTGGCTGAACGGCCAACCGGCGGGCAAGAACCCGATCGAGTCCGGCAAGATCCTGTTCGAGAACCTGCGCTGCGACACCTGCCACGCCGCAGGCTCGGGTCAACGGGGGCCTGACCTCGCCGGACGCTTCGGCCTTCCGGCGCGCCTGTCCGACGGCCAGACGGTGCTGTTCGACGAGGACTACGTGCGCGAGTCCATCCTGGAGCCCAACAAGAAGCTCTCGGCCGGCTTCCAGCCCCTGATGCCGACCTACCAAGGTCAGGTGAGCGAGGACCAGCTGCTCCACCTGATCGCCTACATCAAGTCCATGACGGACAGCGAAGCGGACAGCGAGTGATGACGATGGCGCCCTCCGACCACGGCCTGACACCGCGCAAGCTCAACTACTTCAACAACGAGTACGGGTTGAAGTCGTGGCTCCTGACCCTGGACCACAAGCGCATCGGCCTGATGTACCTGATCGCGCTGACCTTCTTCTTCATGGTGGGAGGAGCCTTCGCGGTGGCGATCCGGCTGGAGCTTCTGACGCCCTCGGGCGACCTCTTCCAGCCCGAGACGTACAACAAGCTCTTCACGATGCACGGGTTGATGATGGTCTTCTTCTTCCTGGTGCCGTCGATCCCCGCCGTGCTGGGCA
>JAUIEE010000108.1 GCA_030428965.1 bacterium
CTCCGAGCTAGGGATCGACGCCCAGGTCGTCATCGACTCGGACCGCCACATGTCCCTGCAGCGCCCGCGCCCCTGAAGCGGCCGACTCGAGGCTGGAACTTGGACTTGGCCCAGGCAAACTGAGGGCATGGGAGCGCCCTACGAGACCGGCGGACTGGCCCTCGTGATGAGTGGAGGCGGCGCCCGAGCCGCCTACCAGGTCGGCTTTCTCTGCCACCTCGCCCAGGCTCACCCCCAGCTGCGCATCCCCATTCTGACCGGGGTCTCGGCGGGAGCGATCAACGCAGCCTTCCTGGCCAACGCCACGGGCGACCTGGGCAGCCGCGTCCGAAGGCTGGAGCAGCTCTGGAGCACCCTGGAGGTGGAGAACGTGTTTCGGGTCGGAGCCCTGGGTCTCTACACGCGCGCCTTCCGCTGGGGCCTGCGGCTGATCTCAGGCGGGCGGGTGGGAACCGAGCGTACGGGAGGCATGGTCGACACCGAGCCCCTGCGTCAGCTCCTGAGCGAGGTCCTGGGCGAGGTGGACGGAAGACTGCCGGGCATCGAGGCCAACCTTTCTAACGGCAACCTCGAAGCTCTCGCGATCCTGACCGCGAGCTACACGACGGGCCAATCGGTCGCATGGGTCGAGGGGCGCACCATCCAGCACTGGGAGCGGGCCAACAGGATCAGCCGCGCGTGCCACATGGGGGTGGCCCAGATCATGGCCTCGGCCGCCCTGCCCCTGTTCTTTCCGGGCGTCGCCATCGAGAACGCCTGGTACGGAGACGGCGGCATGCGCATGACCGCTCCCCTGTCCCCCGCCATCCACCTGGGTGCCGATCGCATCATCGCGATCTCCACGCGCTACACGGCCTCCACCGAGGAGGCCCGTGCCCCCGTCATCAGCGGCTACCCGCCACCCGCCCAGGTCGCGGGGCTCATTCTCAACTCGATCTTCCTCGATCAGTTCGACGCGGATGCCCTGCGACTGCAGCGCATCAATCGACTGCTCGACATGGTCCCTGAAGGCAAGGATCCACTGCTGCGCAAGATCGACCTCCTGGTCCTGCGTCCCTCCCAGGACTTGGGCAAGCTGGCCAACGCCTACGAGGCTCAACTGCCCGGGTCCTTCAGACACTTGACGCGGGGTCTGGGAACCAAGCGCACGAGCTCCAACGACTTCCTCAGCCTGGTCATGTTCCAGCACGACTACCTCGAGCGGCTCCTGCAGCTCGGACAGGAAGATGCCGAGGCCCGCAGCGCGGAGATCGACGCCTTCCTGGCCCGGGGCAGCAACTAGCCCTCGGTCTCGACCGCGCCGATCAGGCTCTGCGCCTCGGCCAGGACGCTGCGGGCGATGGGATGGGAAACCTCATCGCGCTGGGCGACCGCCGTCTCGAGGAAGGCGCGTGCTTGCACCGGATCGCCCGCCTTTGCGTGGGACATGGCGAGGAAGGCATCGACCAGAAGCTTCTCCCGCGGATCGAAAGCTCGCTCGGAGTTGCCGCGCCGCCGCAGGTCCTGGTTGCGCGCCTTGGTCAAGGACTCGACGGCTTCGGGACACTGACCGGCCCGGTACTGGGCCATCCCCAGGGAAGACAACAGGCGCGCGTCGTCGCGGTCGAGGGAACAGGCCGCCAGGGCGCGCCGGACCGCGCCGGCGTACAGCTCCGGCGCCTTGCCCGGCTCGAGGATCAGTTCGCGGTTGTAGGCATCGAGCCGGGCTGGATCGTCGCCACGGATGCGAGCCACCCGCAGGCAGGCTTCCCTGAGCTCCTGGCTCAGATCGGGATCGGCCTGCACCCGCAACAAGACTTCGTCCAGGAAGAAGTACTGAGCGAACAGGCGATCGACCCTCGGCTGTGCCTGTCGATCCAGATCCCTCGCCAAGCGCTGGAGGCGGCGTCGACTGGCCGCCTGACCACTCTCCCAGACCTTGACCGTCGCATCCCGGGATCCCGACAGAACCTGGGAACCGTCCTCGCTGAAGGCCAGGGACGTCACCTCGCTGTCATGGCCCCGCAGGACGAGCAGAGAGCCCTCCGAGATGAGGTCCCAGACCCGAATCGTACGGTCCATGGAACCGGTGACGAGCCGCGATCCCTTCGAGTCGAAGGCCAGGGCGGTGACGGTCTGTTCGTGGCCCCGCAGGACGCGAACGCAGTCGCCGCTCGAAAGATCCCATACCCTGGCGGTGTGATCGGTCGAGCCCGCGGAGACGAGGGTCCTGCCGTCCGGAGCGAAGGCCAGGCTGTGGATGCCTCGACGCTCGTGTCCGGGAAGGACCAGGGTCGGAGTCTCCTCCCACAGGTCCCAGACCATGATCTCGTGGCTGACGCCCCCGGCGGCCACGCGCTTTCCGTCGGGGCTCACCACCAGCGCCCGTAGCCACTTCGGGTTGCCCTCGCGCGTATGCAGCAACTCTCCCGTCGCCGGATCCCAGGCTCGGAAGACTCCGTCCCCCGACCCCGTCAGGATCCAGCTCCCATCCGGAGCGAACGCGACCGCACTGACCCACTTGTCGTGCCCCTTGAACTCCCTCAAGAGCCGTCCCGTGTCCGCATCCCAGAGGCGCGCCTTCTTGTCCACCGAGCCCGTCAAGATGGTCTTTCCGTCCGGGCTGTAGGCAGCGTCGTAGAGAGTGCCGCCAGGCACGCGGATCACGTTGAGCAACTGCCCCGTGAGCCGATTCCAGATCGCCATGGTGCCGTCTTCGGACGCGCTCAGGATCTCATCCGCCCCGGGGCGAAAGGCCGCGGCGGTGACCATCTTCTCGTGATGGGTCAGGGTCGTCGTGGCGGAATCCGAGACGGCGTCCCAGGTCTTGAGCAGGAGGTCGCTACCGAACGAGTAGAGGCGGTCCCCACTCGGGTCGAAGTGCACCGAGCCGACGGCCTCTTCGTGTCCGACGATGACCCTCGCATCCCCGCTGTCGATGTCCCACAGACGAATCGTCATGTCGTCCCCGGCGGAGGCGAGCAGGGGGCTCCGGGGATGGAACTCGATCGATCGAACCTCCTGCTGGTGCCCCGAGAGACTGCGCCTCAGGCTGCGCGTCTCGAAGTCCCACACATGAATCGTCTGGTCCCGCGAAGACGAGGCCAGGACCTCGCCAGAGCTGTCCCAGGCGACGTCCGTGACCGCTGCTTCGTGGCCCATGAACTTGGCCAGCTCTTGACCGGACCCCACGTCCCAGACGCGGGCGGTGCTGTCGGATCCGCCGGAGGCGATCCATCTCCCGTTGGGGCTCCACTTGATCTCGTTGACCTGCCCGACGTGTCCCTCGAAGCCCTGCTCGATCGTGCCCGAGGCCAGGTCCCACACGAAGATCTTCCCGTTCTCGTCGCCGGACACGAGGCGCTTGCAGGTCGGGTCGAAGGCGATGGTGGAGATGCGGGTCTGGTGACCCACCGTGTCCTCCAGGTCGCGCGGCAAGCTCATCGACTCTTCCGAGGTGCGCAGGTCGAAGATGCGCACCACGCTGTCCAGTCCCGCCAGGGCGACGCGCTCGCCCTGCGCGTCGAGGCTGAGACTCCTCTTGCGGGTCGACTGCCAGGTCAGCGAGACGTTGAAGATCTCCTTCGGGGGCAGCACTTCCCCTGAAGAGGAGTCGAGAACCCGCAGCCGCCCCGAGCGAGTGATCGTCATCAAGCGAGTGCCGTCCGGACTGACCGCGATCTCGTCGATCGCTTCGCCGATGTTGAAGGTCGAGATCTCGGGATAGGTGCGCAGATTGAGATGCTTCCACTCCCACCCGCGCAGGTCGGGATCGGACTCTTCCAGTCGGCGACGGGCCTCCACGACATCGTGCAACCGAACGCTGTAGTTGGCCGCGATCAGGTTGGCCATGTAGCTCGAGCGACGCGCAAGCTGGGCATTGGTCTGGGCGATCAGGGCGTTCGCGCTGGCCTCTTCCTGCCGTTCGAGGGCCAACTCCAGGTTGCGGGCAGCCTCGGCCTCGCTCGCCACGGCCAGGGAGAGGTTGCGCTTGGACTCTTCGTTGGCCCGCGCCGTCTCCTCCTTCTCCAGGGCGAGCAGATCGAACTGCTTGGACTTCTGCACGCCGAACCCGATCGCACTGACGATCGACAAGAGGACAAGTCCGGCGGTGGCCGCGGCCATGCCCCGGTTGCGCCCGACCCACTTGCGAAACTCGGCGACGGCACCCCCCTCGTAGGCACGCACGACCCGGTTGTCGATGTAGGCCTGAATGTCCTCCGCCACGTCGAGCATGCTGGCGTAGCGGTGCTCCGGATCGCGCGCCATCGCCTTCTCGCAGATGGCCACCAGCTCGCCGGGCACGTCCTTGGCGTACTTCGAAAGGGGCGCGGGCGGCCCCTCGAGCGCACGCGTGAGGACGGTGTGGGGCGAGACGCGTTCGCCCGGTTCGACGTAGGGAGCTCGCCCCGTCAGCATGTAGTAGAGCACGGCCCCCAGGGAATAGACATCGGAACGCGGCCCGACGTCACCGAGCCGGCCCTGGGCTTGCTCGGGCGCCATGTAGGAGGGGGTACCGACCACGTCGCCGTCCATGGTGACGAGCGGCGAGTCCGGGTTGCTGATCGACTCGTCCTTGCGAACCGTGCGCACCAGGCTCATGGCCGAGGGATCGTCCGCGGGCTTGATTCGCCGCTCGTGGGAGTCGCGCCGTCCAAGGACACGCGCCAATCCCCAGTCCATGACGTAGACCTCACCGAAGCGCCCCACCATGATGTTGGCCGGCTTCAGGTCCCGGTGGACGACCCCCTTGCTGTGGGCAAAGGCCATCGCCTCGCAGACCTTCAGGATCAGACCCAGCGTCTTGGAAGTCGTCCAACCCTCGCGCTCCTCGCGGGTCAGGTCGAGCACCTCCTTGAGCTCGCGGCCGCGCACCAGGCGCATGGTGAAGTAGCAGCGACCGGCACTGTCGAGGCCCATGTTGTGCACGGGAACCACGCCGGGGTGATCGAGTTGGCCGGTGATCTGGGCTTCCTCCAGGAACCGCCCCAGGCGCTCCTCGTCGACCGGTTCGGTCCCGTCCGACTGGGCCATGCCGTGCATGACCTTCATGGCGAGGTTGCGCCGCAGGTCGTCGTCCCACACCTGCAGGATGGTCCCCATCCCCCCCCGGGCCAGCTCGCGGTGGATCCGGTAGCGGTAGCCCGAGGAGCTCTCCTGGCTCAACTTCTCGAGCAGCCCCTTCGAGGTGCTGCTCTGACCGCTGCGACTCTCCTCCTTCGGGGCCGTGCCCTCGCCCTCCTCCGGCTTCTCCTGGAGGGTGATCCGGGGATCGACGCCCTGGCCGTACTGCTGGGTCAGCTTCTGGACGAAGGAGATGTGCTCCTCCTTCCCCCCCTCGTCGGGGTTCGGGCCCTGCTGGGGGTTCTGATCAAGATCGGACATGACGGCGTGGGCCCTGGGGCTCGGGCAAAGGTGTCCCTGGCGGGTCTCCTACCTCCCAGACTTGGGGTCATTCACCCAAGAACGACGCAGCCTATCTTAGCCGATCGACGACCGAACCCCAGGCGCACCAGAGGGTTCCGGCCCCGGCTGGGCCTCGGTGGGGCTCGCGGGCTAGCATGGCGCCATGGGCACAGCGCTCCTCTGCCTGCCGCTCCTCCTGGCCGCGCCCACGGAGACCGTGGTCTGTTCGGAAGACAACCTGGTCATCGAACGCTCCTGCCGGGTGGAGTTCGCTCCCCACCCGATCCCCGATCCGGATGGGAACGGGGTGGTCTGGATCCGCGGCGATGACCTCACCGTCGATCTGGGGGGGAGCCTGCTGCGCGGCGCCGCTGCGGACTCCCCCCCCGACAGCTACCGGGGCACGGGGATCCACGTCCAGGGCAAGAACGTCCGCCTGGTGGGAGCCCGGGTGTCCGGCTTTCGGATCGGCATCCAGGCTCGGGCAGCCGACGGGCTCACGATCGAGACCTGCGACCTGTCGGACAACTTCCGCCAGCGTCTTGGCTCGACCGAAGCGGGCGAGGATGCATCGGACTGGCTGTGGCCCCACGAGAACGAGGGCGGAGAGTGGGCACGCGAGTACGGAGCCGGCCTGCTCGTCCGGGACTCGAAGAACGTGACCGTCCGCAACTGTCGCGCCCGCCGCGTCCAGAACGGGCTGCTCTTCGAGCGGGTTCAGGACTCGTTCGTCTACGACAACGACTTCTCCTTCCTCTCGGGATGGGGGCTCGCCCTGTGGCGCTCGGGCGGCAACACCGTGTCCCGCAACGCCTTCGACTTCTGCATCCGCGGCTACAGCCACGGCGTCTACAACCGAGGCCAGGACTCGGCGGGCATCCTGCTCTTCGAGCAGTGCTCGAACAACGTCTTCGTCCAGAACTCGGCCACCCACGGCGGCGACGGCTTCTTCGCCTTTGCCGGAAGAGAAGCCCTGGGAGAGCGAGCCCCGATGGAAGGAGGCTTCTCCTACGTCCGCAGGGGCAACAACGACAACCTCCTGATCGCGAACGATCTGTCCTACGCGGCGGCCCACGGCGTCGAGGTCACCTTCAGCTTCGGCAACCAGGTCCTCGAGAACCGCATCGTGGGAAACGCCATTTGCGGCGTGTGGGGCGGCTATTCCCAGGACACCACGATCGCCGGCAACGAGTTCGCGCAGAACGGCTCGGCGGGCTACGGACTCGAACGAGGCGGCGTCAACATCGAGCACGGACGCGACAACCGCATCCTCGCCAACCGTTTCACGGGCAACGCCTGTGGGATCCACCTGTGGTGGGACCCGGACACGGCCCTCTTGAAGACACCCTGGGTCCAGGCGAACGGCGCGGCCTGCTCGGGAAACTCGATTGCCGGCAACCTCTTCCGGGGGGATGAGACCGGCGTCCAGCTGCGCACCTGCGACGATACCCGCGCGTGGGGCAACGTCCTCAGGGAGGTCCATCGCGAGAGCGACCCGGAAGGCCTCCTGCTCGATCGCCAGCTGCCCGAACCGGTCGTCTACGGCATACCGTCCTACGAGATCTACGGCACGAGCCGCCCGGTTGGCGCCCGCCCCGAGCTCCGCGGCCGGGACAAGATCCAGATGACCGAATGGGGCCCCTACGCCTACGATCGGCCGGCCCTGGTCCGCACGGGAAGGGGCACGGGGGGCCACCACCGGTGGAAGGTCCTGGGCCTCGCAGACCTGGATCGACTCGAGGTCGAGACGAAGGGCGAAGTGCGGGCGTACCGCGTCGACGGACAGATCGAGGTTCGGATGGAGAAGCAAGGACGCATCGTTCCCTACGAGCTCACGATCCCCGGTTCCCAGCCCCCACTGACCGGAAGGGGCACCCTGGGCTCGGCCGCCTGGTCCGTCGTCTTCTTCCCCTGGAGCACCGATCCGCGCGAGGATCCCGAACGATGGCGCGCCCAGGCGTCCGAAGGCGTGCAGGTCGTCCTGGACGAGCTCGACCTCGCGTTCGGAAACGAGGGTCCGGGCCGCCTGGAGGCCCTGGGCAAGAGCTTCCGAGCCAGCGACCGCTTCGGGAGCCTGGCCACGAGCCAGGCGGAGCTCCCGGCCGGCAAGTGGCAGCTGCGCTCCCTCTCGGACGACGGCATCCGGGTCTGGGTCGACGACTCGCTCATGATCGACAACTGGACCCACCACGCACCGACCGTGGACAAAGCCACCTTCGAGCTGCCCGAACGGCGCACCGTCGGCCTGCGCGTGGAGCACTTCGAACTGGACGGGAACGCGACGTTGAAGCTCGAGCTGGAGCGGATCCCCTGAAGCCCGAAGAAGCCCACGGGCCGAGCGAACGGCGCGCTAAGATGGGGCCATGCAACCCAAGAACCTAGGTGAGCTCCGCGAGAGCGGCTACGCGGCCCGGTCGGTCAAGGAAGAGATGCGCGCCAACCTGATGCGCAAGCTGCGGGAAGGCGAGCAGGTCTTCCCCGGCATCGTGGGCTACGACCGAACCGTCGTCCCCCAGGTCGAGAACGCCATCCTCTCGGGGCACGACTTCATCCTGCTCGGTCTGCGCGGGCAGGCCAAGACGCGTATCCTGCGTTCGCTTTCGAACCTGCTCGACGAACAGGTTCCGGCGGTCTGCGGTTCGCCCCTCAACGAGGATCCCCTGGCTCCGATCACGACCCGGACCCAGCGCCGCTTGCAGGAGCAGGGCGACGACCTTCCGATCCACTGGATCCCCCGCGAGGAGCGCTACCGCGAGAAGCTGGCCACGCCGGACGTCACCATCTCGGACCTGATCGGCGACATCGACCCCATCAAGGCGGCCACCCAGCGCCTGACCCTCGACGACCCTGAAGTGATCCACTACGGCATCATCCCGCGCACGAACCGTGGCATCTTCGCGATCAACGAGCTGCCCGACCTACAGGGCCGCATCCAGGTGGGCCTGCTCAACATCCTGGAGGAAGGCGACATTCAGATTCGAGGCTTTCCCCTGCGCTTGCCCCTCGACCTGTGCCTGGTCTTCTCGGCCAATCCCGAGGACTACACCAACCGCGGCAACATCATCACGCCCCTGCGCGATCGCATCTCCTCCCAGATCCTGACCCATTATCCACGCACGATCGAGGACTCCCAGCGCATCACGAGCCAGGAGGCGTGGATCGAGCGACGATCCGGGGTGGAGGTCGAGGTGCCCGACTACCTGCGTCGGGCGGTGGAAGAGGTCGCCTTCCGCTCCAGGGAGAGCGAGCTGGTCGACCAGAACTCGGGCGTCAGCGCACGCATGACCATCTCGCTGCTCGAGAACGTCATCTCGAACGCCGAGCGCCGTGCCCTGGGCCACGGAGCCGCGCGTGCCGTGGCCCGGGTCTCGGACCTGTATACGTCCGTTTCCGCCATCACCGGCAAGGTCGAGCTCGTCTACGAGGGGGAACGCGAGGGGTCCAAGAACGTCGCCCTGATGCTCGTCGGTCAGGCCCTGAAGTCGGTCTTCGACCTGCACCTGCCGAACGCCTACGAGCCCAAGGCGGAGGATCAGAGCGCGGGCGAACTGCAGCCCGTCCTCGACTGGTTCGCGGCCAAGGAGACCGTGGACGTCACCGATGACCTGGAACCGAGCGAGCTCTATCGTCGCCTGAGCGCGATCGAGGGACTGGAGAAGGTCGCGCGCGAGCACCTGCAGGCCGAGGACGAAGAAGAGGCCGCGGCCGCCATGGAATTCGTGCTCGAGGGGCTGCACCAGAGCTCCCTGCTCTCCAAGGAAGAGACGGTCGACGGCCGCATCTATCGCGACATGTTCGAGGAAATGGTCAAGAGCTTCAACTCCTGATGGACGTCCGCTATTCGCAGTTCGACCCCAGGCTCCGAAGCCTGCGCGAGCGAATCGAACAGCTTCGAGACCTCTTCCAGCAGCTCTTGCTGCAGACCGACGGCGACGTGGAAGAGGCCCTGCGCTGGCTGGACCACATTGCGCAGCGCTACGGCCTGTTCGGAGATGGGCTGGATATCGAGACCCTCAAGAAGCTGCTCGAGAAGGAGCGCACCATCCGCTCCTCCCCCCAAGGCCTGCAGCTGACGCGCAAGGGAGAGCGCGCCCTGAGGACGTCCTCCCTGGAGCTGGTCTTCTCCAACCTGCGCAAAGACGCCGGCGGCGATCACCGGGTCCCCACCGCGGGCCGGGGCTCGGAACGCCTGCCCGAAACCCGCCCCTACGCCTTCGGCGACCCGACGGACCGCATCGCAGCCAACGAAACGCTCACCAACGCCATCCGCCGCGGCGGCATCGATTCCCTGTCGATCGAGGCCCAGGACCTCGAAGTCTACGAGAGCGAGCACGACTCCTCGTGCGCCACGGTCCTGATGATCGACGTGAGCCACAGCATGATCCTCTACGGTGAGGATCGCATCACCCCGGCCAAGCGCGTCGCCCTGGCCCTGACCGAGCTCATCACGACGCGCTATCCCAAGGATTCCCTGCACGTGCTCCTGTTCGGAGACGAGGCCTGGGAAGTTCCCCTCGACGAACTACCCTACGTCGGTGTCGGCCCCTACCACACGAACACGCGAGCCGGGCTGCTCCTGGCCCGGGAGATCCTGCGCAAGAAGAAGCAAGCCAACCGCCAGATCTTCATGATCACCGACGGTAAGCCCTCCGCCCTGACCGAACGCAACGGCGACATCTACAAGAACCCCTTCGGGTTGGATCGCCGCGTGGTCAACAAGACCCTGGAGGAAGCGGATCATTGCCGCCGAACCGGCATCCCCATCACGACCTTCATGCTGACCCAGGATCCGGCCCTGGTGGAGTTCGTCGAGAACTTCACGCGCGCCAACCGCGGACGGGCCTACTATTCGGGAGTGGATCGCCTGGACTCGTTCGTCTTCGTCGACTACATCCAGAATCGCCGCAAACGTACGCGTGGTGGCTGAGAGGTGAACCCCAGGGTCCTTCCGTTCCTGTTCGGCGCGGCCAGCCTGCTCTTCTTCCTCGCATGTCTCCCCGAGAGGCTCTACGGGGACGACGTTTGGTTCGTGCACTGCATCGTTCGCGATCAGCCGTTTCCGCGCCACTACCTGTACATGCCCCTGGCCAGGCTGGCCGCAGGGCTGGGCGCCCGGTTCGAGCTCGACCCCTTCCTCTCCCTGCGTCTCCTCTCGGCCTCGGGCGCGGCCTTCGGCGCAGCTTGCCTCGTGGCGTCCGCCCAGCGCCGCGGCGCGAGCGCCCCCGGAGCAGGCCTCCTGGGCGCCCTGGTGGTCACGGCCCCCACGTGCTTGTTCTTCGCCACCGCAGCCGAAATCCATGCCCCCCATCTGGCAGCGGTCGGCCTGCTCGCCTGGGCCCTCTCCCGCCTGCATGCACGCTCGAGTCAGGCCAGCGTCCTGCTCGTCTGGCTGGTGTTCGGTCTCCTGGTCTGCGGTACCCACAAGAGTGGCATCCTCTACCTGCCAGGCACCCTGGCCTGCTACCTGCTGCTCACCTGCGGACGTCCGCGGGACCGCCGAACCCGGGACCTTCTCTCCCTGGCCCTGGCCGGCCTCCTGGCCGTGGGTTTCCAGGTCCTGTGCACCCGGCTCGAATCGGGCGCCTCGTTCGACAGCCAGGACTCGGTCCGCTCCTACTGGACCGGGCTGCGCAATCGCCTGGACGGCGGCTACGGGCTGCGGGATTTCCTCGCCTACGTCTCGGGCGACGCGGTGACGCCGGCCTTTGCCCTGCACGTGGCCGGCTTCGGCGCCCTGGGGCTCGTGCTGCGGCGACGGCGTTCCCTGGGACTGACCGCCCTGGCGGTGCTCCTGCCCTACGGGCTCTTCTTTCCCATCTGGAACTACCCCGAGAGGGGCGCCTTCTATCTCGTCACCCTGCCTGTCCTGGCGGCCCTCGTCCTGTGGGTCGTCCTGCGGGAAGGCGGCTTGCCCTGGCCCGTCGTTGCGACCGCCGCGGTCGGAGCCGTCTTCCGCGCGGACGAGTTGCAGTCCATCCTGGGGGAACAGGTCCCGGCCTGGATCCTCCTGGCCGCCGTCCTCCTAGGAGTCCTGTGGCGCAAACAGGCTCCCGGGAGCACGCCTCGTCTGGCCTGGGCGCTCTTGCTCTTGCAGTTGATCGGCACCTGGCGCAATCAGGAACACTTCGCCCGGGAAACCCCACGCCTCGATTGGGCCCGCGGAGCCTGCGAAGTGGGATCCGGCGAAGAGTCGATCGTCCTCTCGGTCGACTTCGAGCGCCTCTGGCTCCTGCGGCTCCTGGAGACCCCCTGGCCCGAGCCCTTCGCGCGAACCTGGGCCCTGGACCGCGAGGCCCCCATGCCTCGGCCGACCTCCCATACCTACGGGGATCCCCCTCTGCCCGAATTCCTCGTGGTCCTGGAAGAGAAGCTCCAGGCCGGGGTCGCGGTCTACATCGACTCCAGCGTGCGAGAGTTCCTGAAGGAAGCTCCGCGCCACGCCGACATCCTGCGGGCGATCGAGGAGCACTACGCCCTCGAAGAGGTTCACGAAGGCGGTTTCCACGCGGAGCGGGTGGTTCGTCGGCGACCCTAGGGTCCAGCGCTCACCCGGGTTGGGACGATCGAGACCGACCGCCGCTTGGGACAGCCGCAGGCGCACCGTAGGCTGGCCGGATGACCGCGACGCGCCACTTCCTCGGCTGGGACCGGCCCCCCCTGGCCCAGGCCGCAGAGTGGCTGGAGGCTGAGTACGGCAAGGACATGCGCAAGCTCGTCGTGGCTCTGCCGGGGACCCGGGCAGCCCATCGACTGCAGGAGCTCCTGGCCCTGCGCATGCCCCGGGACTGGCACCCGCCGCGTCTTCTGACCCAGGGGCAGTTGACGGACGAGGTCGTGCAACTCGACCGTCCCCTGGCCGGACGACTCGCGCGCACGCTCTTCTGGGAACGGGCCCTGGCGCGCCTCTCCCCCCGCAAGATGGGCGCCCTCGTGCGCGAGGCACACCAGTTGACCGCCTTCTCCAGCCGGCTGCGCCTGGCGGAAGCCCTGCGCTCGCTGCACGGCGACCTCGCCGCCGAGGGACTCGACTTCTCGCGCCTGACCCGCTCCGAGGCGGAACACCAGCCCGTGGGAGAGAACGAACGCTGGAAGGTCCTCGCCCAGGTCCAGAAGGCCTGGCGCGAGCTCCTGGTCAAGAGTGGCCAGGACGATCCCCACGAAGCCCGCTTCCGGGCCATCCGCGAGGGACGGCTCGACCGTTCGCGCGAGATCGTCCTGGTGGGCGTCGCCGACATGAACCACCTGTTGAGTCGCGTGCTCGAGGAGATCGGCGCAGGGGTCACGGCCCTCGTGGTCGCTCCCGAGAGCGAGGCCGCGGGCTTCGACCAGCTCGGTCGCCTCGTGCCGGCCTACTGGCAGGACCACGACGTCCCCCTCGATCCGAAAGACTGGTACGTGGTCGAGCGGCCCGTGGACCAGGCCGATCGCCTGGTGCAGGTCCTGACCGAATGGGGACGCGAGCTCGCGGCCCCGGAGATCGCCATCGGGGTGCCGGACGATGAGGTCCTTCCCTACCTCGAACGCCGGCTGGGTGAAACGCAGGTGCGCACCCGCAGTGCGGCAGGCACTCCTCTCTCCCGCTCGCGCCCCTACCAGCTGCTGCGCGCCGCCCGACGCTACCTCGAACAGCGCAGCTTCCCGGCCCTGGCGGAGCTCGCCCGTCACCCGGACCTGGGGCCCGTCTTCAGCGCCGCCCAGGGGCTGTACGCCCGCGACCCTGCCGCCGCCCTGGACGACTACCAACGCGCCCACCTTCCCGGCCAGATCGACGGGCTCTGGGTCGAGGACGGAAAGACGACCCAGGCCG